>JBOHWM010000636.1:0-4441 GCA_050736555.1 Binataceae bacterium (SeqCode) | reverse complement strand
CCCCAGCATCGCCTCGGTGTACGTAGTGGATTGACTCTCAAACAGCCAGCAAAGGGTGACCGAAGCGTCCAGGACAAAACGCTTCAACGCCGGCCTTCCTCGATCAGGCTACGGATATTCTCGCCCTTAAGCGCGAGGCCGCGCCGCAACTCGCGTATTCGCATCACGGCCTCTTTGGGATCGCGGCGCCGCTGCTCATCGGCGCAGACCAGGCGCGCCACCGCGGTGCCGTGCCGGGTGATGGTGATTTGTTCGCCTCGCGTTACTCTGTCGATCAGCGCCGATAAGTGAGTTTTAGCCTCGAACAAGTCAACCTCGCCAGACTTCATCACACTAGCATTAATCTAGTTTTATTTCGGGTCAAGACCCCTACGATACGCCAGGGGGGCGATCATGGTAGGCTCGTAAGCCGATGTATATCGCCGATACGATCGTGGCGACGGCCACGCCGCCTGGTCAGGGTGCCGTCGCCATCATCCGGCTGTCCGGTCCGCGCGCAATCGCGATCGCGCATGCGTTGTGGCGTCCGCTTAAAAAAAGCCCGCCGCGTCGGCGCGAACTCCGCCTCGGCGATATCCGCGATCCCGTGAGCGAAAGGCTCATCGATCGCGCCATGTGCGTGACGATGCCGGCGCCGCACAGCTTGACCGGCGAGGACGTTGCCGAACTGCATTGCCATGGCGGCGTTTACCTCGTGCGGCGCGTGACCGCGTTGGCGCTCGATTTGGGCGCGCGGATAGCCGAGCCGGGCGAGTTCAGCCGCCGCGCCTTTCTCAACGGCCGCCTGGGGCTGACCGAGGCCGAGGCGATCGCCGATTTGGTTGCGGCGCGCGGCGAAAGCGCGCTCAGACAGGCGCTGGCGCAAATGCATGGCGCCTTAGCGATGCGGGTTGACCACATGCGCGATCAGGTGATTGCGATTCGCGCCCATCTGGAAGCGGCCATCGATTTTGCCGAGGAGGATATAAAGTTGCCCTCGGGCAATGAAATCGCAGCTCAAATCGAGCGGCTGATCGAGGACGTTACTTTGCTGCATGACAGCTTTTTGCGCGGCCATCTCAAGCGTGAAGGCGCGCGCGCCGCGATTATCGGCAAACCCAATGTCGGCAAGTCGAGCATCCTCAACCTGCTGCTCGGCGCCGAGCGCGCGATTGTGACGCCGATCGCGGGCACCACGCGCGACGTGATTGAGGACAGCGTAAGTCTCGGCCCGTATACGCTGGTGCTGCTGGACACCGCCGGGATGCGTGAGAGTGCCGATCAAATCGAGCGGCTCGGGATCGAACGCGCGCGCGAATCTTCGCGCGCCGCCGACCTGTTAATCGCGGTGTTCGATTCGTCGCGGCCGTTCGAAGCCGACGACGCCGAGGTTATCGGTATTTGCCACGGCCGCCCGGGACTGGCGCTGCTCAACAAGCGCGATTTGGCGCCGAGACTCGATGTGTCCGAGCTGCGCGCGCGTTGCCTTGACCTGCAAATCATGGAGTTTTGTGCCATCGACACGGATGGCGTCGGTGCGTTGCGCGACCGGCTGGCGGTGACGGTTGAAGAATTGGCGGAACCGTCCGGCGGCGAGGACGTCGTGATTTCCCGTGAACGTCATCGCGCGGCGCTGGCAACGGCGCGTGAGGCCCTTGGGCGTGCACGGGTTGCGGCTTTAGGCGGGCTTGCGCCCGAGCTGGTCGCGGTCGACGTGATGATCGCGGGCGACGCGTTGGGCGCGATTACCGGCGCGATCGGCACTGAAGATGTGCTCGATGCGGTCTTCCGCGAATTCTGTATCGGCAAGTAACGGCCGCCGCTGATTGGAGGATCGGGCCTCGGATTGCTATCCGCAGGTCAAATAAGTAGGATTTTTCTGGATTTTTTAAGTGAGCTAAAATAGAATTTGGAAAAGTTCGATGAGGATGCGTTGTTCACTGGTATTATAGAAGACCTCGGCACGATTGAGCGTGTCAAACGTGTCAAGGATGGCGCGAGGCTCACGATTGCGACCGCTATGCCAATCGCCCGTATCAGTATCGGTGATTCGATCGCGGTCAGCGGATGTTGTCTTACAGTTGTCGCCAAGAGCCGCGGCACGATCGCGATGGACGTTTCGGCGGAATCGTTGCGCCGCACGATTTTGGGCGAGCTTGAAGCGGGTGATCGCGTCAACCTGGAGCGATGCCTGACGCTGGGCAAGCTTATCGGCGGCCATCTGGTGGCCGGCCATGTCGACGGCACCGGCCGCGTCGTCTCGATTAAGCCCGAAGGCGATTCGCGCCTGTATACCTTCGAATGCGGAGCGAAAGAGGCGCGCTACCTGGTCGAGAGGGGTTCCGTCACGGTCGACGGGATCAGCCTGACGGTGTTCGGCATTCGCGCCCGCCGTTTTACCTGCGCGCTTATCCCGCACACCTTGCGCGTGACCACGCTGGGGCTTAAACGCTCCGGCGACAGCGTCAACGTTGAAAGCGACATGCTGATTAAATACGTGGAGCGGATCGTCGGTGCGCGTCGCAACGGCAAATCGGTAGACATACCCGCACGTGGCGTGGGGGCGGCCAGGGGAAGGAAATCGCGGGCGGACCAGGGGGCTTCCAAATGAAGGAGACCACTCATGGGCCTGATGCAGATTCCGCGTAAGATCGAATACGCGCTGCGGGCCATGATTCATCTCGCCGACCATCCGGGCGGAGTCGCCCGCGGCAGCGAAATCGCCCTTCACGAACGTATCCCCAAGTATTACCTGGAAAAAGTGATTCGCGACCTGATGCGGCGCGGGTTGGTGCGGGCACAACGCGGCCCCGGCGGTGGTTATCAACTGGGGCGCGCGGCCGACACGATTTCCTTCCGCGACGTGATCGAGGCGGTCGAGGGACCGATCACGCTCAATGTATGCGTCGAAGGCGGTACCACTTGCGATTTGCAGCCGACCTGCCGCATGTTCCGCGTATGGGAGGAAGGGCAGCGCGTGCTGCTGGAGGTGTTTTCCCAGACCACACTGCAGGAAGTCGCGGCGTCTAAACCGTCGCCGGCGCGGATGCGGCCGATGGCGGCAGCCGCGGCGGCAATGTCCGTCGGCGCCAAGCACTAGGGAACTTCAAGCCCTCTCGTGTTGTCATTCCTAGCGCGGCGAGGAATCCTGGGTCCATGCTTTCGGCGAGGTTTTTCTGGGATTCTTCACTTATACAGTACGCAGCTCGCGGACTCGTAACTCTGAACACGCCTCACGGACTCGTTCGCTCGGCTACGTCACGGCAGACTCCGTTCAGCATCAGCGGGGTGCCGTAAGCGTAGCGAGCAGGCGAGGCTTGATTTGGCCGACGGTTCGCGGACTCGCCCGCCCCACGGAGCTGCGTTTAGAGAATGACAAACGAGCTTGCGCAGAGTTACGCTAGGGCGCCCGGGTTGACCGACGAAAGTGCGCTGTACAAACCTGCGGCGAATCGCTCGATTCCGTTATGTTGCCAATGACCGCGCCGGACGCGACCCAGTGAACGAAACGCCGGTTCGTAAACTCCCGCTGTTTACCGAAAAGACCTTTTATCTCGAGGAGTTCTACGGTAAAAGCCTGCTCTTCGCCGTGGTCCCGCCCAGCGGCGAGCGTCTGCGCGAGCTCGATTCGCTGATGCGCACGTTGCGTGAGCTGCGCCGCAATCAGACCCGCTGTATCGTGGTCACCTCCGCCGCCGCGCTGCCGCTCCTGATGCGCCGAATGGGGCGGTTGAAGCCGCGCCAGGAGCCGCCGATCTTTAATCCCGCCAACGGCATGCGCACGCGTCCGTACCCGCCCGATTCCACCGTGGCGCGGATTTGGCGCGGGCTGCGGGCGGCCTCGATCGTGGTTGCGGCGGTTGAAGACGGCGACTTCGTCGTGTTCGCCCAGGAGTTGGCCAGCCGCCTGCGGGTCTTCAAGCTGTTATTCCTCGAGCGCGGCGGCGGGCTGCGTGAGCCTGGCGGACGACGCCTTTCGTTTGTCGAATTGCGGCGGATTCGCCGCGCGCTCAGTTTCGAGAGGGTGTTGGCACGCCGCGCGATTCTGCGCGCCACGCGCCGGGCGCTCGACGACGGAGTCGGCTCGGTCAATCTCACCGCGCCACGTGACATTTACGAGGAGCTGTTCAGCTTCCTCGGCACCGGTACGCTGTTCACACAGACGCGTTACGGGCAGGTGCGGGCAATCGCAATCGACGATTTCGAAGAGGTTGAGGCGCTGGTGATGCGCGGCCAGAGCGAGGGTTATCTGCTCGAGCGTTCACCCGAGGAAATTGCAGCGCTGTTGCCGTCATGTTTTGGCTACCGTATCGGCGACGAGCACCTGGCCGGCATCTGCTCGCTACTGACCGAGCCGTACCGGCACGAACGGGCGGGTGAAATCACCGCGCTGTACACGCTTACGCGGTTCCAAGGCGAAGGGGTTGCGGCGGAGTTGGTTCGCGAGGTTATCCGGGAGGCG
>JBOHWM010000635.1:0-2638 GCA_050736555.1 Binataceae bacterium (SeqCode) | reverse complement strand
CGCAGATTGAACATGTAGGGCGAAGTCGCCCGCGTATAATTGTCATATTTCCATGAAAAGGTGCCGTTTTCGTTGCGGCGTACCCCATAAATCGTCAGATGGCGGGCTTGTTCGGCGTTCAGATTTGGATTCGCTTCGCGCATCCGCGCCATCGCCTGCTGCAGCGCCCCGTATTCGCGCGGCTTGCGTTGCGCCAGCGCTCGCATGTCAACCACCCAATGCTCCATGCGCTCATGAGCGGGCGTCTCGCGAATCATCGCGGACGGTGGTCCCAGACCCTCAATCGCAACCACCGCTTTGACGGTATCAGGGAACACGCCGGCACGTTGCAACACCACTGCGGCACCCAGCGAATGACCAACGAGTACCACCGGACGGCTCGGATTGAGAGCGTCGATCAGTTGTCCCAGGTCGAGCACGTGATCGGTTACGGAGTAGCTACCGCCGATCGCCCAATCGGAATCACCATGACCACGCAGGTCGGGCGCGATCACGTGGAAATGGCCACGCAGGTCCAGTGCCACCCAGTCCCAGTTACGGCAATGGTCACGGCCGCCATGCACCAGGATCGCGATGGGCTTTTCGTAATTGCCCCAATCAACGTAATGAAGCTTGAGGCGCTGCGAATAATAGAAATGCGAAGTCGGCCCGACTATATCGGCCATATTAGAACGCTCTCCCCGGCGCGGCGGCGATGACAGTGGAATTTAGCCGAGCGCCACCGCGAATAACAGGGGGCGCTTGATGTCCTCGCGAATCGGGGCGCAGGAAGCAAACCACTATAGGCCGGGCTGGACCTCGTCGAGCGCGCCGCGCAGATTTTGCACAATAAAGCTCGCTTCGGAATCGCCGATCGTAAACGGCGGCGTTATCAACACGCCGTCGCCGCCCGCGGCGCCCGCCATTCCGACCGAAGGATAAATAAACAGGCCATGCTTGAGCGCCGCCTCAAGCACTCTGCCGGTCACCTTCAGATCTTTGTTGAATGGCGTGCGGCTCTGCCTATCGCGCACGAATTCAATCCCCCAGAACAGGCCGGTACCACGGATGTCACCGACCATCGGATGTCCAGACAACTCTTCCTTGAGTTGCGCTCCCAGGCGCGCGCCAACTTCGGCCGCACGTTCGACTAAACGCTCGCGTTCCATGATTTCGAGCACTTTGTCCGCGATCGCGCAAGCCAGTGGATGGCAGCTATACGTGTAAAACATGAAGTCCGCGTGCGCGCGCTCGCATTCCTCAACCAAGGCCTCATCAACCGCAATCATTCCCATCGGCATATAACCGCCGGTGAGTCCCTTGCCGCCGATGAGGATATCGGGCTTCAGGTTCCAGTGTTCGACGGCGAAGCGCGTGCCGGTGCGGCCGAAGCCGGTCATCACTTCGTCCGCGATTAGCAGGATGTCGTTGCGTTTGCAGATTTCGGCGATGGTAGGCCAGTATTCCTTGACCGGCGGCACCGCACCACCGGTCGCGCCCATCATCGGCTCGGCAATGAATGCCGCGATCGAACCCGCGCCATTGACACGAATCGCTTCCTCCAACGCATTCGCACAATCGAGCCCGCAACCGGGATAGGTCTTACCCCACGGACATCGGTAACAATACGTGGGCGGAATATGCGGCCAGTCAAACAGCACATGCTCGAAGTCGGCCCGGCGACCCATATTGCCACCCACCGACAATGCGGCCAGCGTATTGCCGTGGTAGGAAAACCAACGCGAGATGATTTTGCGTTTGCCGGCACGGCCACGCGTTTTTTGATACATAATGGCGAATTTGATCGCCGCCTCAACTGATTCCGAACCACCGCTGGTGAAGAAAAAGCGGTTGAGCCCAGGCGGCGTCCATCGCGCCAGCCGCTCGGTCAGTCGCTGACGCTCCGGCGACGACCATACCGGCACGATATAATTCAGCCGCGCCACTTCGTCATGTGCCAGCCGCGCGATTTCCTCGCGTCCCTGGCCGACATTGACCACCACCGCGCCGGCGCCGGCGTCGAGAATTTTATGGCCGTCGCGGGTGTACAGCCAAGCACCTTCAGCACGCTCGATAATCAGCGGATCGAGTCCTCCGTGCATGAACATCAGCGGGGGCGGTTCAGGCATGACTTGCTTCTCCACGCGGGCGGCCGCGTTTATCCAAACACAAATTCATCTGGTTCACCGGATCGCGCCTTCGGCACGCCAGCGTGAAATATCATCTTCGCTGTAGCCCAGATCCGCCATAATTTCTTCGGTGTGCTCGCCGAGCGCAGCCGCCACCGTGCGGATTGAACCGGGCGTATCCGAAAGCTTGATCGAAACGCCGACTTGTTTGACCGTCTCGCCCGCTGGCGTCGGCACCTCGACGATCATTTTGCGGGCCTGGATCTGCGGATCATGCTCGACTTCGTCCAGCGTCAGCATGCGTCCCACGCAGATATCGGATTTGCTCAGCAATTCGAACCATTCATCCCGTGTTTTGGTCTTGAAGGTTCGGGCGAAATGCTCATGGATTTCGTCCCATTTCTCTTTATTGTGCTCGTCCCGGATGTACTGTTCGCAGCCGAGCGCGCGGCACAAGTTGGCGTAAAACCAGGGTTCAACTGAGCCGACCGTGATCACCTTGCCGTCCCTGGTTTCGTAGAGGTTGTACC
>JBOHWM010000634.1:0-6252 GCA_050736555.1 Binataceae bacterium (SeqCode) | reverse complement strand
ATGGGATCCCGCTGAACGCGTGAAGGACAAGGAGATTGACGGGGTTGAGGCGGAAGTCTTGTATACCACGCTCGGGATGCCACTGTTCGGTCTCGACAACGCCGACCTGCAGCGCGCGTGTTTCCATACATACAATGAATGGCTCGCGCAGTTCTGTTCCTATAATCCGCGCAGCCTGATTGGAACCGCGTTGATTTCACTCGAAGATATTGAAACCGGCGTGCAAGAATTGTAGGATTGCGCGAAGATTCGGATTGCGTGGCGCGATGATTTGGGGCTATCCCGCGACTGACAGGCCTTATTCGAGCCGAGCTTACGACCGCTTATGACAGGCGGCGGCGGAACTGGGCATGCCACAGTCATTGCACGTGATAGCGGGCAAAGGTAAGGAGAGCGACGTCGGCGTGATCGCGATTAGCGGCGCGCAGGGTAAACCGTCCAATCGCCCATCTATCTGCGATAGCGTATGCCAACCTGATTCATGAAGTTCAGCGTTCACTTACGTCAATCATAATGAGCGGTGTACTGGAACGCTTTCCCAAGCCGATTATAGTTTCGGCGGAGAATGACGTGGACTGGGTACCGCATTGCATCTACCGGCTCGATCGTGCTCACGAAAAGTTCAACGCGCTATCGTCCGAACCGCTGCCGATGAAGCCGAGTGAGTATATCAGGCGGCAGACGTTCGCGACGTTCCAGGACGATCCGGTCGGCCCGGCGGCTTACAAACTGTTTGGTTCAACCAATTACATGTGGGCTTCGGATTTCCCGCATACCGACCCGACGTGGCCGCAATCGCATCAGGTGGTCGAACGCGAGTTCGCGGAAGTACCGGAAGAAGTGAAGCGCAAGATTGTCTTTGAGAACGCCGCCGCCCTCTACCACATCAATTAATTATAAACACCAGGCGCGGGCCGTCCCGCGCCTCCTTCAGTAAGGAGTCTCATGTCCCGCATCCAGATGGTCGAACCGAAGAATGCCTCACCGGAAGTGCGCGCCGTTTATGAGAAGTTTCAGGCCGATGGCTTTCAGATTTTCAACGTCATGAAGATGTTCGGCAATAATCAGTACTTTGTTGCTGGAATGTATCAAATGGTCGCGGGGATCTATACGCACGCGAAGCTCGCGCCACGCTATCGCGAGTTGGCCTATTTGCGGGCTTCCCAGCTCAACTCCTGCCATTATTGAATTCCCACGCACGTGATGCTCGGTCGGAGCGTCGGGCTGACTGACAAGGAAATTGGTGCCATGGCGGATGCAGAAACCGGCCCGCTGTTCGATGACAAGGATCGGCTGGTGTTGTGTTTTGCGCAGGTGTTGACGCGCGATAACCGCGTGGAAGACGAGCTTTACGCCGAATTGGCCGAATCCTTTCCGCGCGAGGAATTAGTGGAGTTGTGTTTTACCGTCGGCTTGGCGGCGTTGGTCAATCGCGTTCATGCGACCTTTCACACCGATCTCGATGAAACGACCAGTGAATCGGTCGGCAATCACCTGTTTTGTCCGATTGGCCGATAGGCTGAAGTAGTAGCCCGTATGAGTACCGTCCAATAGTAGCTATTATTTATCGGTAACTCGTCCAGCGGAAATACGCTACGTTTCAATCATAGTTTGGCGGCCGGTTCGACGAACTCCTTTGCCATCCGCTCCATCCGCTCGGTGAGATCGCGAACCGAGGATGGAAGGTCGAACACCAGCAGCACGACTTCGTCGACGCCCGCATCGCGATAACGTTTGAGGTCATCGGTTTTGATCGGCTTGCCGTATGGTGAAACGGAAAGATAAACGTCGGAACGTTTGCGACCGTTGGCCGCGAGAATCTGTTCGATGCGCTTCACTTTCGCGCCGGTCTCATCGGGAGACAGGTTGAATCCTATCCAGCCGTCGCCATACTCACCGACGCGGCGCAACGCGGGCGGCGTTTCACCGCCGAACCATACCGGCACACCACGATTATTGTGCGGCTTGGGAAAGCTCAAAACCTCGGGAAAATTCACGAACTCGCCGCGATGAGAACTTCTGGATTCGCTCCACAATTTACGCATCACGTCAATATACTCGCGTGTGCGTTGAGCGCGGCGCTCGAAGGTTAGTCCCAACGCCTGGAATTCCTCAGCCAACCATCCAATTCCCACCCCGAGGATGAAGCGTCCGCCACTCAAGCGGTCCAACGTTGCGACGGTTTTCGCCAACACCAGCGGATTGTGCTCTGGGACAAGGCAAATGCCGGTGGCCAGCTTGATCCTGCTGGTACAAGCGGCGGCATAAGCCAGAGTCGTGAACGGATCGCTGAACGGAGTATCCGTCGGCATCGAGAATTCGCCGGCCGAGTACGGGTATTTCGAGGCGTACTGCTCGAGCAGCACCACATGTTCCGGCGACCAGATGCTTGAAAAGCCCAGACGCTCAGCGGTCGTGACGACCGGCTTCACCCAGTCCGGATTTACCAACGGTCCTATCCCTAGCGCGAAATACCCGATGTCCATCGTTTTTCTCCTCATTCGGAATCCGCAGCGATGGTGACTTCGCAGATGTATAAGATACCCGGTTCGTTCGGCACAAGCACAGCACCTCGTTTTCAGGATGCTTCATAACTCCCGCGAGGACGTGCATGACGATACTCCGATTAGCCAAAGGGACAGGAATAAATCGGTCGTAATTTTTCACCCCTCTTTCGCAACCTCGGCGGCGAACGCGTTAAAGAGGGTGTCGAGGTCGTCATGTCGCGCGAGCTTACCGCGCCAATCCGACGGCACCGCCTCGAGACCATAGAAGAGGCCGGCAAGCGCCCCGGTGATTGCACCGGTCGTGTCGGTATCGTCGCCAAGGTTGACCGCGCTCAGCACAGCTTCTTTGTAATTCGCCGTGGTGAGCAGGCACCAAAGACTCGCTTCCAAAGCGTCGACGACGTATCCCGATCCCCGTATCTCACGAGCCGGAAGCTCTTTCAGCCGGCTTGCCGACGCAATTCGAGAGTAGGCGCGCAGCTCGGACGCGAATGGCTCTGCTTTGTAATACGAGTGCGCGTCCTTCGCGGCCTGATCAACTGCTGAGGCCGCTTGCTTGCCTGCGAGAAGCTGTCTGGCGATGAGGCAAAAAAGCGCGCAGCCGATTTGCGAACGCGGATGGCGATGAGTCACGGCGGAAAATCGATGCGCCGCCTCAATTGCCGGAGTGGTTCCCTGTGCCGCAAACCAGATCGCTACGGGCAGCATGCGCATTAGCGAGCCATTGCCATTGGAGGCCACGTCATCGCGGCCAGCTTCAAGCGGTGAAACGCCACGGGCCAGGCGTCCAATCGCATCGGCGGTTGCATTGCCGACGTCGAAAACGCTGCCGTGAGGAGTCCAAATTTCCGCCGCTAGCCATCGCACAAAGGATTTGGCCAGCGCCTGATAATCTTCGCCCGCGCGAAGAAGAACGTCCGCCGTGCAAAGGGTGAGCGAGGTGTCGTCGGACCACGTGCCGGGCGGCTGATGGTGTGTTCCATAGCTACGAAAATCCGTTACCGGGTCGCGCTCACGATCCTTGCGGCTGCAAAACTCGACTGGCACTCCAAGCGCGTCGCCAACGGTGACACCCCACAGGCCACCCAGAATCCTGTTCCTGGCGGGAACGCTGGAAGCCACGCTTTCTTTCTCCTTCGAAGCGCGTGTCAGAGCGCGCCCTGGCCAGTGAGACTGGCTATTTCAGCCGCGCTGAAGCCGGCGCGCGAGAGCACTTCACTCGTATGCTCTCCCAGGCGCGGCGCACCATGCGCAAATTCCGTCACCCGGCTGTGGCCGTCAGTCGCTACCGAGACCGGGTAATTGAGTGCGTGCCCCAGCTCAGGGTGATCGATCGGTTGAAAAGTCCCGCGCGCCTGGAAGTGCGGATCGTCGATATTTTCCTCGGGATAGCGGACGCTGGCCCATAGCAGGCCCTTGGCCTGCGCGCGATGATAGACCTCTTCCGCCGTCATCGAAGCCACGAGCTTATCGACCATCGCGCTAAAGTGCGCATGGGCTTCGGACGGCGAACGTTGCCGCAGTTCGCGATAGCTTTCCGAATCCAAGTCGTGCTCGATGCCCACCTCATTGAGCATTTGCGCGATCACTCGCGCTTCGTGCCCACTCCAGAAGAGGAACGCCTTGACGTAACGTCCGTCGCGCGCGCGGCGCAGCCACGGCCGGGTGCGATTCTCCGCGGCGTGGCGCCCGGTCTGCCGGCGTACTACCTCGCCAGTGTATATATATGTCGGAATAGCCACTTCGGTGCAGGTGCTGACGGCTTCGTGGATCGAAAGGTCGATGCAATCGCCCTCGCCAGTGAGTTCGCGGAAATTGAGCGCCGCTGTAATCGATATGACCGCATACTCGCCCGCGATGTGATAGGCCTGCCACATCTCAGGCGCGATTGGCGGAGTGTCATAGGTGCCATCAGGCTGGGGATCGTAGCCGCATGAAGCCATCACGCCGCCCAATGCCAGGTGGGTAAGGTCGGTCATCTTGAGATCGCGATAAGGGCCGTCGAGGCCGAACGGCGTGAGCGTGCAGACGATGAGCCGCGGATTTGCTTTTTGCATCTCGCGGTAATGTTCCAGGCGGCGGGCAACCGCATGCGCCTCGCCGGAATCGATGATTGCATCAGCGCGCGCCGCAAGCCGTTCCAGAACCTCTTTTGCGGCGGGGTGATCGACATCGAGGCTCACGCTTTTCTTTCCGAGATTGTAACGGCTGAAGAATAGACTGTGCTCGGGATCGCGGTCCGGCGTCGTGAAGGGTCCCAGGCGGCGCGAGTTCGAGCCGCGCTTTCCTTCGAGCTTGATGACGTCCGCGCCCAGCCCGGCGAGCAATACACCAGCGAACTCGCCGTGCTCATCGCCGCATTCGAGGATGAACGTATCAGCAAGGGCGGAACTCAGCATAGCTTGCGTATTCAAACGACCAACTCCTCCCGCAGCGTGGAGATTTCCTCTGGCGATAGTCCGAGCAGATTGCCGTATACAGCATCGTTGTCCTCACCCATCATCGGCGCGCCGCGATGAGGAGGACCGCCGACGTCGACCGGAATCCTGCCGAACTTCGCGGGGAAGCCTTCGATATTCCAGGTTCCGATCTCGCTATGCGGCAGCGGAACGAAATAGCCGCGTGACTTGAGTTGCGGATCACGCTCGCAGCGGTCGTCGGCCTTCTGCACCGCGGCGGCGGGCACGCCACGCCGCTGCAGGCGATTCATCAGGTCATAACGTTCCGCATTTCTGGTCGCATCCGCCGTCAGCCGATCAAGCTCGTCTTCATTGGCTTTGCGCCCGGCCGCGTTCCTGAAGTGTGCGTCGCGGGTCCATCCGGGTGCGCCCAGCTCGATGACCAAAGCCTCCCATTGAGCATCATTTTGAATGGCTATTGCGATCCATTCGTCGACCCCGCGGCACGGATACGCGCCATGCGGGGCCCAGTCCGCCGCCTGCATATGATTGCCGTGACGGTTCGTCGGCTGGCCGGTAAGCTGCGCCTCGAGCACCGCGGTTCCCGAGACCATAAGCCCGGCCTCGGTCTGCGAGAGGTCGATATAGCAACCACGTCCGGTGCGGCGGCGGCGCAAGAGTGCCGCGAGAACCAGGATGGCGCCATAGTAACCGGTCGAATGGTCGAGGTACGAATATCCCCAGCCGGCCGGTGGCATCGGCTCGGGAAATCCCGACATGTGAGTCAGCCCCGAGAGCGCCTGTGCGGTTGGGCCGACGCTCACATAAGCGTCATAGGTGCCCGACTTACCCATGCCCGTGATCTGCAAATAAATGAGACTTGGATTGATTTTGCTGAGAACGTCGTAGCCGAGTTCCCACCGTTCCATCTGGCGTGGGCTGTAATTTTCGCAAAGCACCGACGCTTTCGCGACCAGGCGCTTGAAGAGATCGCGTCCCTGCGGATGGTTCAGGTTGAGCGTGATGCCATATTTGCCCGCGTTGATGTTGTTGAAAAGACCGCTGCGATTGAGGCTATCGGACTCGCCGCCGGGTGCCAGCGGCCGTATGCCGCGGAGTAGATCGAGCGCCCGATCGTCGTGCCATTCAACGCGGATGACCTCCGCACCCATCGTCGCCAGCATGCGCGTCGCGTTCGGGCCAGCGACGATTTTGGTCAGATCGATAACGCGCTCGCCCTCGAGCGGCCGTCGTCGCCGCGTTGTTTCGGTTGACGCCATCGGCAATGCCTCCTCAGAGACGGTGTTTTTGTCATTCCACTCCGGCAGCTTTATGCAGCTTTATAT
>JBOHWM010000633.1:0-2693 GCA_050736555.1 Binataceae bacterium (SeqCode) | reverse complement strand
GGAATACTATGTCGAGGATATATACGGTCATCAGCCCGAAGCGGGCGGCTTCGGCGTCGAATCCTAAAATTTAAACGATCAAAGCAACCGATTATACCGAGTCCCGGAGAGCGCCCATGCTCGATGCATCGACTGTGATCAGATTGGCCCGCCAGCTCCATGAGGCGGAAAGGAGCGGAAAGGTGACGCGCCTTTTTTCGCCGCAATTTCCCGGCATGACAATCGCCGACGCCTACGCGGTTCAGCGTGCATGGGTGGATCTCAAGCTGGACGAGGGCCGCCGCATTATCGGGCACAAGATTGGACTGACCTCGCGTGCGATGCAGTCGATGAGCAATATCAATGAACCCGACTACGGCGTACTACTCGACGACATGCTCTATCACGATGGCGCCGAGATACCGATCGGCCGGTTCATCACCCCGTTGCTTGAAAACGAACTCGCCTTCATTTTGGGCAAGCCGCTGAAGGGTCCGAACTGCTCGATTTTCGACGTTCTGGCCGCGACCGAGTACGTAATCCCGGCGCTCGAAATCGTTGATCTGCGGATGCCGCGCAATGACCCGGAAACCGGGGCGCCGCGCAAAATCTTCGACACCATCGCTGACAACGCGGCCAATGCCGCGCTGGTGGTGGGCGGCCGTCCGATTCGCCCACTGGACGTCGATCTGCGATGGGTGGGAGCGTTGTGCTATCGCAACAACGTGCTGGAAGAATCGGGCATCGCCGCGGCTGTCCTGAATCATCCAGCCAACGGGATAGCGTGGCTCGCCAATAAGCTGGCGCCGCATGGCCAGGGGCTGGAGGCGGGTCAATTGGTGATGGCCGGTTCGTTCACGCGGACTGTGCCGGCGCGCGCCGGTGACACTTTTCACGTCGATTACGGGCCACTTGGTTCGATTTCCTGCCGCTTTGTGGGAGCGGTGTGAGATGGATGTTCCAATTAATCATTTCAGACGCGCCATCAGCCAGGGCCGCGCGCAATTCGGGCTCTGGCTCGCGCTGGCGGACGCCGGATGCGCCGAGTTGTGCGCCGGTGCGGGCTTCGACTGGCTATTGCTCGACGCCGAGCATGGACCCAATGACCTTCGCACGTTGTTGGCGCAACTTCAGGCGATTGCGCCCTACGCCAGCCATCCGGTGGTCCGGCCGCCGATTGGCGATACTCACTTGATTAAGCAGATCCTCGAAATCGGCGCGCAGACATTACTTATTCCAATGGTTGAAAGCGCGGAGCAGGCAGCCAGCCTGGTTGCCGCCATGCACTATCCGCCGCGTGGAGTGCGCGGCGTCGGTGCCGCGCTCGGGCGCTCGTCGCGATGGACCCGCATCCCTTCGTATCTCAAGCAGGCAGGCGAAGAGATGTGCCTCCTGGTGCAAATCGAAACGCGCTTGGGATTAAACAATCTGCGCGAAATTGCCGCGGTTGACGGCGTCGACGGGATATTCATCGGACCCGCCGACCTTTCCGCCTCGATAGGGCACCTGGGGAATATGACTCATCCCGAGGTGCTGGCCACGATTGAACATAGCATCGCGGAGATCCGCAAGGCGAACAAGGCCGTCGGCATTTTGATGGGCGACGAGGCGTTGGCACGGCGTTATCTTGAACTGGGTTGCAGCTTTATCGCGGTCGGCGCTGATGATCTATTGTTGGCTCAAGCGGCCGACCGTCTGGCGAAAAAATACAAGCCGCCGTCGTCATGAATACTGATTGACTAATTACGTTACTACACTACCCGGAGTGAAATTATGGATTTAGGCATTGCGGGGCGCAAAGCCATCGTATGCGCTTCGAGCCGCGGGCTCGGGCGCGCGTGCGCCGAGGCGCTGGCGGCCGAAGGCGTACAAGTCGTGATTAATGGACGTGACGGCGAGCGTCTCGACAAGGCGCTGCGCGAACTTAAGCAAAGTGGTGCGACGGCCACTGCCGTGAAGGGCGATATCACGACCGAAGATGTGCGCGCGGCGCTGCTCAAGGCATGCGCCGAGCCGGACATCCTGATCAACAACAATGCCGGGCCATCACCCACTAATTTTGTCGAAATTGACCATGCGACCTGGCTGGCCGGGCTGGAGGCCAACATGATTGCGCCGCTGATGCTGGTGCGGGCGGTGCTGCCGGGGATGCGCAAACGACGCTTCGGCCGCATCATCAATATTACTTCGGCCATGGTGAAGACGCCGCGACCACCGATGGGTTTGTCATCGGGGGCGCGCGCGGGACTCACCGCCGTGATGAAAGGACAGTCGGTCGAATGTGCGCGCGACAACGTCACGATTAATAATCTGCTGCCCTACATTATCGATACCGACCGGCAACGCTGGCTGGCGCAGCGGCGGGTCGAAACCGAGGGAATCACCTTCGAGCAGGCACGTGCGCAACAGATCGCGGGAGTGGCGGCGAAGCGTATGGGTGAAGCACGGGAATTCGGCGCGATTTGCGCGTTCCTGTGCAGCGCGCTGGCGGGTTACATCTCGGGGCAGAATATCCACGTCGATGGGGGCTCGTATCCCGCGTTGATTTGAAACAGTGAAGGTTTGCTAAAACAATCATCGGCTTGTTTAAACCGTGAATGGCTCGTCATTTCCGAACCACGAAGAGAATAAGGTGACTATATTTTCTAGTTATCGTTTTTTCTGGTCATCCTGAGCCGGCGAGCAGCACGAGCCGTGTCGAAGGATCTCGCGCG
>JBOHWM010000632.1:0-5163 GCA_050736555.1 Binataceae bacterium (SeqCode) | reverse complement strand
CTCCCGTACGGGGTTCCTGAGTGACCCCCCCACTGTTTTAAACTCAGCCGGCACACAATCCTCTCTTGGCTACGTGCAGTTGGCCCCCGCAATACTTATTACGAACTGACGCGCGTTCGGGTTACTCAGTCGGTTTAATCACGTGCCTGATGGCCGCCGGCTCGATGGTGCATCCCGGCCATGACCTGCGAACCGAAGAACAGGAAGAAGTTAGTCGGCACCGGCCCTATGGCGCTGCCGTTCTTTATCGCCGCCTGCATCGCATTGACCGAGGTGATGCCGCTTGAGCCGTCGGCCGCCGGCCAGTCACTCGGATCCGTCACCAGGACGGTGATGACCTGCCACCACACAGACTTCTTCTGGCGCAGGTCCATATTGATCACGTGGTCATGGTTCGGCGTCGGCACAAAGATGTTCTCCTTGGGCGAGGCCGGAATTTTGCCCAGTGCGACCAACGCTGGAAACAGGTCGAGGCTGGACGCGTGAGTCGTGCAGGTGCCCGGCGGCGAGCCCGGATTGGGGCATTGCACCGGCACCAGCGGAGTGGTCTTGAAGCCTTCCGGTATGGCCCCGAACAGTTGGATCAGAATATTGCCGAGCGCGGGGCCGCACAGCGTCGTGGAACGTACTCCAGCCGGACAGGGCAGCGCGTCATTGGGATTCTGGTCGTCATTCAGTGAAAAGAACGGTACCAGGACATATAGTTTGTCGGTTTTGGCTACATTGAGGCCTGTAGGATCCTGGGTCGGAGCGGCGCCCACCTGGCAGATGGGAAACTGGAATTCCCCCGGGTCCGACTCCATCATGACCCCGTTGAAGTCCATATCGTCAGTCGGCTGATCAACACAGTCGTAGTTCTCCGTGTAAGTGAAAACCAAATTTTTGCCGTTGCCGAACGCGGCGGTCTGGTTGGGCGCGAGCGTCGATGATCCGGCTTGTGCGAACGCCGTACCTCCAACCAGCAGGGCGGCGACCGCCACCGCCAGCGTCATGCGAAGCGCTGGAATCCTCATAAACTCCTCCCTCGATCAATGTAGAACGTTTCCGTCTACCGTTATTTACGGACGCTGAGCGGAATTGGATTGAGAGGAGCTGTCTTAAGGATGCGTTCGGGCCCGCCGCTAATCCCGCGCGTCAGGTTTTGCGTCGATACGGCGATGTCTCAGATCAGGCCGGTAGCGCGCTAGAGAGGTTTTACGCGAAAATCACCGCTCGGCCTGTTCTTGGAATTCATCGAGGGCAAGCGAACAAACAATGCGGGCATTTTGTTACGAGCGCTGGCCGTCAGGGTGACGACGTACTGGCTATCAGATTCGGTCCTTACGCCTACTGCACGTCGTGCGCGACGATAGTGACGGTGTCTCCGCAATTACTCGCGGCATATCGAGCCGCTTCACCGGCTGCCGCAATCAGGTTGTCTTTGTCGATCGTCCAGTAACGTGACGACCTGAAGATGTCATTTCTCGAGAGCCGAATCTCGACCACGCTCGCGCGAAAACTGACATCCTGTAGAAAGCGAAGCAGTTCGGTGCGGCACGACTCCGGATCCGTGCCGCGCATACACATCACTGCAGCCGCCATTGCCGGACCCCCTTACTTGATTTGACTAACTGAAACCTTACAGCATCCTTTCATGGCGCCTGCAAGGTTTTTCGGCCACCATTTTGTCACATTGCTCCACAGCCATCCGCGTAAGTCTGTGCGAGTCAAAGCGGACTTGAGTAAGCTCGTCTACGCAACTGCTAAATGTCACGCGGCTTGAGGCCGAAAGCTTGAGCCAGCAGTTCATAGGATCGCATTCGTGCCCGATGGTCATGCACTACCGTGACAATCATCAATTCGTCCACCTTTAGCTGGCTCGCCATATCGACCATGCTTTCACGTACACGCTCAGGGGTACCAACGAAATAGCGAGGCCATTCGCCGCCGCTCGCGGTTGGAGGTGATTGGTTCGTACCGAGTTCTTCCAGCGCCTCTTCAGGTGTTGGGATGGGGCGGACGTCGCCTTGGCGGACCCGGCGGCGGAATAGTCTTGGGCTGGCGAGCAGGCGCTTGGCTTCCGCCTCCGTATCGGCACATATGGCGCCGAGGGCGAGAATCACCTGGGGTGTTTTCAATTCGCCGCGCGCGTCAAAATTCGCGCGGTAGTGTTCGATGGCGGATCGCGTGGGCCGTTGGTCGATGAAATGCGCGAAGGCGTATGGCAAACCGAATTGGGCGGCCGCCGCCGCACTCCACATGCTCGAGCCCAAAAGCCACACCTCCGGATTTCCGGGCGTCTCGGGCGAAAGCCGGATGCGGCTGAAAGGATGGGTGGTGGGAAATTCGCGATGCAAAAACGCGAGCAGCTCGGCGAGTTGCTGGGGAAAATCATCGGGAGGCGGATATTCATCGCGCGAGCGGCGCAAGGCGTAAGAATCGAGCGGAGTCCCGCCGGGAGCGCGCCCGATGCCAAGGTCAATCCGCTCGGGGTAGAGCGCATGCAGCATCTTAAAGGTTTCCACGACCTTCATGGGACTGTAATGCGGCAGCATCACACCGCCGGAGCCCACCCGAATCGCCGAAGTTTCCGCCGCCAGGCGCGTGATGAGGATTTCGGGGGCGGGACTGGCGAGTGCTTCGATCGCGTGGTGCTCGGCCACCCAGTAACGTTCATAACCCAGACGATCAGCCAGACGCGCCAACTCGATGCTGTTGCGCAGTGCGGTGGCTGGTGTGACACCTGCGGGAACCGGCGCTTGATCAATTACGGACAGCTTCATCGATGACCGCTCCATTGAGATCAGATATGAGGCACAAGCGGGGGGCGCCGGTGTGGCGACAAGGACTGCGCGACATCGGAGTTTCGCCCCTGCGACGAGCGGATGATTCGGGCTCCTGGTTTAGAAGGCTGCCCTGAGGATCCGCATGTGGCGATGTTAAGCATCGCGCGGACTGTTAAACTTTGCTCGTGAGCGAGCGTAAACATGGCAATTTCCGCACTTTCCTCGAACGCAACAAGGGCAACGTCGCCCTGACGCTTTCCTTCATACTGTACGTGATTAGCTGGCCGCTTACCCTGCTCAACCATCAGGCCGCCGCCATCGTCCGCGCCGCCGGCGAGGCCTCCCTGGTCGGCGGCCTGTGCGACTACATCGCGCTCAACATGATCTTCGAACGCCATTGGTACCTGCCCAATTCGGGCGTCTTGCCGCGTAACCGGGAAAAATTGATCGACGGCATCGCCAATACTATCGAACGGGAATGGCTGACGCCCACGATGATTGGCCAAAAACTCCATGAACTGCGGTTGCTCGATCGCCTCGGTGATTACCTGCGTGGTGCCTCGCTCAAACGAATGGTGCGGCATGAGCAGCTCGAACATCTGTGCAATGATGCCGCGCGTTATCTCGAACCGGAATTCCTCTCGGCCTTTATCGATCGCATTAGCTCACAAATGGGACCGACAGGGCTCATCGATCGGCTGCGCACCGCGTTTGCCAAAGCGGTCGTGTGGAGAGCTTGTGAGCGGGTGCGCAAGATGGTGGTCGAATTGCCACGTAACGACGAACTGATGGGCACCGTCGATACCGCGATTCATGAGATCGGAGTGCATCTGCACGATGAGCAAAGCGCGCTGCGCAAGACCGCCGACTATTGGATGGAGTCGCTGGTAGGCGAGACCGTGGTCGCCAGCCGCGGCGAGATAGCACGCATGGTTAAGCAAAACCTGAGCCGTCTGTCCGACGAGGCGATCCGCATTCAAATCGAAACGCGCACGCGCACCCATCTTGATTGGATTCGTGTCAACGGCGGGGTGTTCGGGGCGCTGCTCGGATGCGTGTTCGCGCTGCTCAACGCCCTTAATCCGCAATTTCACGCGCTCACGCAGCATATCGCGTCAAGCCTATGAGGCTTGCTCCGTCCTCGCGTCAAGGTCCTCTACAGATTCGGTCTTATCCTCAACACTTGCCGGCCCACCTGCGTGGTTCGGTATTCTTGCGGGACGGTTGCGTGAATATGAAAGAAGAAATCACGTCGAAACTCTGTTGAGCTTGCGACCCAAGAGAGTTAGCCTAGTTGCCGCAATGGATAGGACCAAGTCATCACGGCCGTGGAAGACTACGGAAGTGATTTTTCTGCTTGGCTGTACCCTCGGTTTGGTTACCCTGCTGGCGTTTCCGATACGCACGGTGCATCGCTTTGCAGAACATTACCGCACCGCCGAGGCGTGCCGGATGATCAAGCGGCACACCTTCGTCGATCAGTCCGACACCAATCAGACTGAGCATGTGCTTACGACCGACTTCAAGCCGGTCGAGCTGATGCCACTTGAATTGCTCGATTTCCGCCTGTTGCCGGCGACTTACGACACATTTTCTGAGCCTCCTCTGATGCATTTGCTGATGCGCATGAAGCGCGGTTCGAAAGCCCAGGGACAGGACCCGCCGCTCTAAATCTCGCAAATCGGCGATGGAACGCCGCCGCCGGGGAATTTCCCCCGACGGTCATGATTCCAAGTGGCGCTGGAGAGATTCCGGTGCCTTAAGTTTTGCGAGGTTCCTTCAAGTGCCCGGATTTTCGCTTCGCAACCCGCACTTCATCATCGTGGCGGCCCTGATCATTGCTTTGCTCGGCGCGGTCTCGCTCGAGCGGATGCCGACGGACGTTTTCCCGCGCCTGCACATTCCGGCGGTGATCGTCGCCACCTTTTATCCGGGCATGCCGCCGATCGAAATCGAGCGGGATATAACCACTCGCTTCGAGCGCTTCTTTACGCTCGGCAGCGGCATTCAGCACATGGAATCGCGCTCAGTCATGGGCGTGAGCATGATCAAGGTTTTCTTTCATCCCGGCATCAATCTGGACGCCGCGGCCGCCGGGCTGGGCGATTTGGCGGAAGCCGATTTGCGCCATATGCCGCCTGGCACGCTGCCGCCTTTGATCCTGAAGGCCGGCGCATCCTCGTTGCCGGTCGTGCTCGTCACGGTGTCGGGCAAAGGCTTTACAGAAACCCAGTTGCGTGATCAGGCTCAGTACAATATCCGCAACTGGCTGGCGACCGTGCGCGGCGCTGGTCCGGATCCAGGGTGAAACCGAAACTGAGCGGGCGCTGGCGGAAATCTGGGCCGCGATCGAGGGTGAATCACGGCAGGGTCGCAGCGACTGGGGACTGTTGCTGCG
>JBOHWM010000631.1:0-2738 GCA_050736555.1 Binataceae bacterium (SeqCode) | reverse complement strand
CTCCATGATCGCGTTCCATTGGCGCGCGTAGGTATGGAGCGGAGTAACCGGATACTGCTCCATCTCAGCCAGACGTTTGTCGATAAAGGCGCGGCCGTGTGTGCTTTCCACGAAGGCTTTGCTGCAGCAAGCCGTGAGCGCCCGCAGTGCCTGCTCGCGCAGGGGGATATCGGCGGAGGGTGAAAGCTTGGCCAGCTCCTCGGGGTCGCCCTGAACGGAATGGGGCATTCCACAATTCGTGCAGCCGAGAACCAGTCCGCGCAGACGCTGCGGAAAATTCAGCGCGAATTCCTGCGCGATCATGCCGCCCATTGAAATCCCGAATACGTGGGCGCGTTCGAGCTTGAGCGCATCGAGCACCGCGACGGCGTCCGCCGCCATATCGGTAATGGTCCACGGCTGATCGGGTTTGTCGCTCTCGCCGGTGCCGCGATTATCGATGACTATAGCGCTGTAACGAGTTTCGAGCTGTTGAAGCAGCGGTTCACCCCAGGTGCGGCTTGAACCACTGAAGCCCATGATCATCGCAAGTGGCTGGCCCTGCCCGCGAACCTCGTAGCGAATCTTGACGCCGTCCTTTCCATTACAGAATGCGCGTGTTGCCATCGATAGCTCCTTCGGCGATGCCGGTGATTCGCTTCGTATGTTAGCAGGGTAGTAGCCGATTTCGCGATTGCGGCGATGGTCCGCCTGATCGCGTTGGAAGGATGGATTCCTTCGGGCACGTGCGGTATTTGGTAGCCCCACGCGCATGGCGTGGAATTCATTCATAATGGGCGCCGGTTATTACGACTGTTCGTTATAGGGACCGCAAGTTTCAACCAGGGAGATAATTCATGGACCTTGGATTACTGTTCCCATTTCGCAATCCGCCGGATCATGCAGTGCCCTTCCCGCAGCTTTATCGTGACCATATCAACCTGGCGGTTGAGGCCGAGCGGCTTGGCTTCGACACGGTCTGGTTGACTGAGCATCACTTTCTCGAAGACGGTTATTCCTCCTCGCTATTGCCCATCGCCGCGGCTATCGGCGCGCGCACGAGTAGGATCCGGATCGGGACGTTTGTGCTGCTGTTGCCGTTACATAACCCGTTGCGCGTGGCCGAGGACGCCGCCACGGTCGATATCATCTCCAACGGACGACTGGATTTGGGCCTGGGACAAGGCTATCGCGTGCCCGAATTCGTTTCTTTTGGAATTTCGCGCAAGGAGCGTGGCAGACGCCTCGAAGAAGGCGCCGATGTTATCAAACGAGCCTTCACCGAGCGCGATTTCACCTTCGAGGGAAAATATTACCAGTACCGCAATATCACGCTGATGCCGAACGCGGTGCAACGGCCGCATCCGCCAATTTGGCTGGCGGGACGCGGACCGAAGTCGATCGGCCGCGCGGCGCGCAAAGGCTATCATCTTATGGGCGTGGGGGGCGTTGACCAGCAACAAACTTATGACGCCGCTTTAACTGAGGCGGGCAATAATCCCGCCGAGTATAAAATAGCGCAGCTGCTGATCGTGTTCGTCGCGCCGACCGCGGAGAAAGCGTGGGACGATGCCGAAGCGGGCGTCCATTATATGATGAGCAATTACGGCAAATGGTTTGCCGAGGCCAACGACTTGCCGGGCGACCGGAATGTGCACGGCGATGTGCCACCGGTCGGGCAGCTACGTCATGCGGATACGGCTAAATTTTTCGGCGAGACTCTGATTGTCGGTACTCCCGAACACGCGCTTCGAATGATCGAAAATTATCGCGCACGCACCCGTTTCACGCACCTGGTGATGGCAACGGTGTTACCCGGTCTGGAGCCGCAAAAAATCCGCGCCAGTATGGAACTCTTCGCCAGAGAGGTGATGCCGCAGTTACACAAATAGAAGCGCAAGCGATGATACTACGTAGAGCGCCGCGGAGCCGAGTAGGCCAGGGAATCTCTGGCAAGCGCAGTCCTGTCATTCCGAGCGAAGCGAAGGGTCCCCGGATTTCATTCCTTTTCTGAGGTTTTTTCCGGGATTCCTCGCTTACTTAGTTCGCTCAACTGATGATATCTAGTTAGAGGGTTTCGCTCGCGACTTCCCCGCCGCAAAGGGCCTCGTGGTCCATACGTCTCTTGCGCGGCGGCGCTGCAGTTGGTCGAGGCATACTTGGCGACGGGCGGGCCAAACTGTCGACAGCCCCGCGAGGTGTAACGCAATCGCCATCTCGTCTCCTGTGTATTGAAAGCCTTCAAAGGTTTTAATCCCGACGTCGAATAGGCGGCGTCACAGAAAGAAGGAGATGTCTCATGGCTGCTGCTGAACAAAGTTCGGATCAGGTCGATTCGATCTCGCTTGAATGGGGTCCAGATTCGCCTCGTGGTGGTAAGGCGGTTATGGCTCGTATCCTGAAAGAGAGCGCTACTGTTCCGCTCTTTTTTGGGCAAACAATGATCCAGTCGTTGCGCGATGTTGGCTATAACCACACCACTTCTGCGCTTTGCGAGCACGTGGATAATGCTATCCAAGCTGGCGCTACAGAAATTCGCGTGTACTTCCGCCAAACCGGTAAAAGAGGCGACTATCAGATCGACATCGGAGTTTATGACAATGGCTCCGGTATGGCGCCATCAGTTTTGAAAGTCGCTACGTCTTTTGGCGGCTCTACAACTTTTGGCAACCGCAAGGGGATTGGCCGCTTCGGTATGGGCATGAAAACGGCCGCATTGAGCATCAGTCCAGTTATGGAGCTTTACTCCTGGCAGGAAC
>JBOHWM010000630.1:0-6461 GCA_050736555.1 Binataceae bacterium (SeqCode) | reverse complement strand
GTTAATCCTAGCTCTCGAGTGCTGATAGTGACTCGCGGCTGCAGGCAGGCGTTGCTCTCCGTCAGCCGTATTTTGGGGTAGCCGGGCGGCGGATCGACGGGAAAGCGGTAAAGCTCAAGCGTCGCGTGATTGGCGCGATCGATTGAGATTACGTAGACCGTGTCGTGCTGGTCCGTTGCACGCTGGGGGATCTTTAAATGGAAATTTTCCGCGAGGTTGACGTATTCGAGTAGGTTATTCAGAAGTTTCGCCGGCATCGAAAAGACATGATTGCCAGTCGCGCGGCTGCGATGCGCCGCGGCAATGATTCCTTCGACGAGTTTCTCGTTGGCGCCATCGGCATTCCGGATATCCGCGCCGTCCAGCCCTCGGCTTGGACACGGTGAGCCGCATTGTCCGGGTGCTGAAGCGTCGATTGGGGCGTCGTACTCGAGGGCTAACTGCTCAACGCTTTCCAGTGCGTTCAAGGCGTCGCTGTCGCGCGAGGCCGCAGGCATGATAGTTGGCGCGACCGCATGAATATCGCCGACGCTGACTATGATTTTTGCCAACCAGGCGTCGAGCCGCAGCGAGCGTTGCAATCCGCGCGGTGTCAGTAGTCCGGTGGCTGGATTGGTATCGGCGGCAGGCAGAAAGATAAGATTCAGCCGGTTTATATTGAGTGGCGTAAAGCGCGGTGCAGTCGCATCCGCGCATGCCCCACCGAGCGCAATCGTTACAACCAGAAATCCCGCGAAGGTCCATCCGATGCGCAGGGTCTTCCAGCGGCCCGTCCTTGCGTACCGCCTCATCGGCTACGCCATCCGGGTTTTCGGTGAGACGCTCTCACGCGGTAGAGGCGGGGATTTGCGCGCTTAATTGTGAACGCGGCTCGCTTCACCTTCGCGAGCCGGACGAGCGGCGCGAGCGCCGTCACAGGCGGCACAATAGCCGTAAATCATTACGACATGGTCGACCGCTCGGAATCTGGCCGGAATCATTTTGCCGAGTTGCTCCAGGCATCCCTCGAGCTCGAACAGCCGCCCGCACTCAAGGCAGTGAAAGTGGTGATGATGGTTCTTGCCGCGAAGCTCGTAGCGTGGCGGCGCTCCCGGCACATCGACCGGGATCAGCCATCCTTCATCGGTTAGCGCCTTAATCGTGCGATAAACGGTGGCCATCCCCAGCCCGGCGATCTTCTTCTGTGCCAGCGCGAAAACCTCGTCGGCGGAAAGCGGACGGCCCTGGCGCTCGAACACGCTTCGGATCTGGTGACGCTGCTGAGTATTGCGCCGAAAGGACTTCAGCGGTTTTGCGGCACTCCGCGCGCGCATGACAGGATGATACGAGAGCAATTCGGTTTCGACAATCTATTTCGCGTCGGTGCACTTTAAATTCCGGATTAGGGCGGAGCGAGCAGGCGAGTCGGCGAGCCGCGTTCAAAGGTATCAGGTTGACTTAACGATTATGCGTTATCATTATCATTAGTGTGCCATTGGTGGAGCGAAGCGGAACGAGCACATTAGGTGGAGCGCAGCGGAGCCGAGCGAACGAGTCTGCGAGTTGCTTTTCAAAATCAAGAGTCCGCGAGCCGCGTTCAAAAACAGTCCTCTGAAAACGGTTGCTGGCGGTGGTCGCGCTACTCGCTTATTGCTTTGTCCTGGGACTGCTTCACGGCGTTTTGCCGGATGAGCATACCTGGCCAATTACCTTCAGTTACGCGATCGGTAGTGGCAGCGGGTGGCAAGGAATGCGTGCGGGAATTTATTTCTCGGGCGGCTTCACCGCGCAACGCATACTGATGTCGGAAGTCTCGTATCTTGCGTTGGCGCCATTCCTCAACTCACCGGCCGTTGACTCGGTGGTTTACGTAATCGTTGGGGTGGTCATGGCGGCTGCTGGCTGGATTTTGCTGCGCCGTCAGCGTTACCCCCATCTCCATCTATTCGGCCGTCATCACGAAGCCGTAAGCATCCCGCCAAAACTTGGTCACTCCGTCGGCGGCGGAGAGCAGGCGATGCCGGTAGGGTGGGCCACGATCCACGGCTTCATCGCGGGCTTCGGCTTCGGCGCCTTTACTATTTTCGTCAACGCGGTAGCCGCGCCGGCGATGCCCAATGCATGGCTTGGTTTTGTGCCCGGATTACTATTCGGCCTGGGCACGCTGGTGACGCTCGCCATCATCGGCGCCCTGTTTCCGCTCGGGCTGCGCCTCATGAGTGGCCTGCGGGAGGAGGATGCACGGCGCTTCGGTGCGCGGGTTGGCGCGACGACCTTATTTGCCGGCGGGTTGCTGTTCGTGGCCGGAGGCCTCGCCATGGTGCTCGGAGTTGGCCGCTATGTTCCGATTAACTTCGGCTACGTGTTGATCGTGCTGCTGGTCGTGGCGGTCGCCATCCCGGCATTTATCCATGCCTGGCGCGAGCTGAAGGCGTCGCAACCGTCCGACGAGGTCGAATACTCCCGCCTAGCGGAGCCGTAGGCGGACCGAGCGGGCGAGTCCGCGAGCTGCATCAGAATTATGAGTCTGCGGGTGGCGCTCAAGATAAGGAGTCCGCGACGTGCGTTAACAAAGCTGGTTACGTTCGCCGAACCGCATCTGAATTTTTTTGGAATGCGTGATTCGTCCGGTAATGATAGAGCGCTCCGAGTAGGTCCTTCGCTTTGCTCGGGATGACCGAAAAGAGCGCGTCCTATCCTTTGGGTGGCGAATCACCGCGAACTTCCAGCGGGAGTGACCGTCGCAGTCGCGTTTACGACCTTGGCCGTGCGATGCGGCGGCGGTTTCGCAGCGTTTGAGATCGGCATGGCGCCCGCCTGATGAGCCCCAGCGCCGGGCGTTGGCTTTGCGGCCGGCCTGACTCGCGTAGGTGTTGCGGATGAGGTCGCGGTTGCAGCCGGCGTGGGACTTGTCTTTGCCGTCGCCGTTGCGGTGGGCGTTGCGGTTGCGGTGACAGTAGGTGTCGCCGTGGGCGTCGGGGTTGCGGTGCGCGTGGGCGTTGGCGTAGGGGTTGCGGTCGGCGTCGGCGTCGGCGTAGGGGTCGGCAAAATCCAGCTCACCGGCCATTTCACCCAAATCAAAGTCGCGGTCTGACCGGCGCGCGCCTGTCTCAAATTCCCGGTGGGGGTGAATTTCCCGGTGGCCGGATCATAAAGCGCGGCGCTCTTGAGCGGTTTGTAATTCAAATCCCAGCCGCCCGCGATCAAAACCTTGCCGTCGGGCAGCAAGGTGGCGGAATGGCCATAACGGCTCGCGGTCATCTTCGCTGTGGGCACAAAAACCTGTTTCACCGGATCGAAAAGTTCGGCCGATTTATCGTCGTGTCCGCCGGCGATCAACACGCGGCCATCGTAGAGCAGGGTCGCGGTATGGCCGGCGCGGCGCTCATGCATGTCGGGTCCGGGACTGAACTTGCCAGTGGCGGGGTCGTAGATTTCCGTGGTTCGGAGCGCGGCGCTACGCGCGTACGGGCTGCCACCGGCGATCAGCACGCGGCCGTCGTGCAGCAGGGTTGCGGTATGGTAGATGCGGTTGGTGCTCATCGCGCCGGTGGGAGTGAACTTTCCACTCGCAGGATCGTACAGCGCTGCCTGGCTGACGCCGCCGCCAACGATCAGGACTTTGCCGTTGGGCAGCAACGTGGCGGTTTGCCCGTAGCGGTCATCTCCGAGCGGCCCGGTTGCGGCGAATTTTTTCGTACGCGGGTCGTAGAGTTCGGCCGCGCTGCCGCCACCGCCGACGGTCAGTACCTGTTTATCGGGCAGCAGGGTCGCGGTCGGTTCGTCACGCGCGGTAATCATATTGGCCGCCGCTTTGAAGCGGCCGTCCTTGGGATCAAAGATTTCGGTGGAATGCAGAATCCACGGCATCGTCGGACCGGGAAACGAAACCAGCGGCACCAGCACGGTGTCGACCCCGCCCAACAGCATCACCTCGCCGCCAGGCAGAATCACGGCGGTATCGCGGTCGCGATGCGCCGTCATGGGCCGGATTGGTAGGAATTGACCTGATACCGGATCGTAAAGTTCCGCCGTGTCGAGCACGGCCGGGCTCTCACCAGTCGGCGTGCTGACGGTGCCGGTGCCGCCGGCGATCAGCACCGCGGGTGTCAATCTCAAGGTTGGCGAGGGCGACGGAGCGGGGGTTGGACTGAGTGTTGGCTTAACATGACGCGGATGGTGGTGTGGTCTGTGCTGGGCATTGGCGTTGATATTGAGCGCGAGCAGGGTTACGACGGCAAGCAGGCAAATGCGGAGGAGGTCTCGTCCGCTTTCCTTCATTCTCATCGGCTCGCTCCCACGCCGGTACCGTGCCGATGTTCGGGGGCATCTTTGGCGTGCTGAACCCGCGCCCACGCTTCCTCCTTAGCGGCCACTTCCAATGGAAGTCCACGCGTCTCGTCGATAAACCAGCCGAACAGCGCGGCACTCGGAAAGCCGAGCAGGGCGAGATAACGGATAACCCTGGTTAATCCGCCCAGTGGCCCAATCAGTGCGGCGATCAAAATCTGCGCGAACATCGAAAAGACCGCCGACGTGATGCCCTGCCAGCCGATCATCGTGGTTCGCAACGCGGCGGGGAAAAGCTCGGTCGCGGCTGAATTGGCGCCCACCGTCATCACGCCTGAGGCGATCTTGAACCAGCAATATGCGCCGATTAGCCACAGGAACGGCACGATGACAAAACGCGGTGGTCCCCAGTAGAAGGCGAGGGCGCCCAGCCATGCGGCGGCGCCGGTATAGACCACGGTCGGGATACGGCCGAAGCGCTCCGAAGTCCACGCTCCGATGGGGAAGCCGACCATCCCGACAAACATCCCGATGACCACCAGTGTGCTCGCCTTTTCGGGTGGCAAGCCGATAATCGAAACCGCCTCGAAATAGAGCCAGCCGTTGACGGCCGTGCCCGCCATGGTGTCGAGTGCGGCACAAGCCAGCAAGGTTAGTGCGCGGCGCCGATAGAGCGGGTGAAGAATGTCATAGAAGCGGCTGCGCGCGACCGTGCCGGTCGAGGCGTCGCGCGCCCAACGTGAATCCACCGGCAGCATCCGCGCCACCGGAATCGCGAGAAATATCCCGGCCACGCTGGGCACCAGCAGCCATCGCCAGGAATAGCCCCAATGCAGCAGAAAGGGGATGACGATATACGCCAGGACCCCGCCCACCGCGCTGGCAAAGGCGGCAAAGGCTTGTCCGCGCGCGCGTTTTTCAACGGGCAATTCCTCCGCCAGTACTACGATTGCTGACGAGACCGAACCGCCCAACAGCGCGGAAATCAATATTTCGAAGCCCGCAAATTCCAACGGATGGGGCGACAGCGCCGCGCCCGCGCAAAACAGCGGCGCCAGCACCAAGCTGAGTAGGATAATCCGCCGCCGACCGACGCGATCTGCGAGCCGTGCCAGCAACAGGGCGCCGAACGCTGACAGACCCATCCAGGCGAACAAACGGGCAAGTTCAGCCTGATCCAGTTTGAAACTTTTGGCGATCCATGGGGAAGCGACACCGACAATCGAGAGCGTATAGCCCTGGTAGACCAATAGAATCACGATGGCGGCGATAATCGTCGCGCCGCCAGTGCGTCCGGCCTGTCCGTGGGCGACCGGCGGGCGGTCCCGTGGTCCCCAGCGAAAGGTCGGTTTCATCCGCAGTCCCGCGTACTCGCCTTCGGTGTCGCCCCGACGCCATCACACCATGAGCGAAGCGACGCGCGCCTCGTCTCCGGTCGCCGCCGGCCGGATCTGGCGAATACACGTTTTCCGTTGGCCGTTCGATATCGGTTAGGGACTTTGACCATCTCGTGCGAGACCGCGAAGAATTCGGAAAGAAAACCAATCATTGCATCACTTGACGCGAGAGCTGGCGGGGCATGGCGGTTGCGTAATGACAGTCTAGAAGCTCCGCCAAAGGCTCGAAAGTTCAGAAGATTTCATGGATTCTCAGAAGATAAAGTTCTCGCATTCGGCGTTGGGCAGATTCCTGGCCTGCATTCGGCCTTACTTGCGTTACGTGGTCGGCGCGGCCCTGATGGGCGTAGGCAAGTTCACCCTGCCGTTGGCCTTCCCGCTCGCTTTCAAATACGTGATCGACGTGCTGCTGACGGCCAAGCCCAAGCTCGACGGCATCGATCTTATCATTGACCATTTCTGTATCCGCACTGCCCATCTGTTCGGCCTGGGTGCGACGGCGTCGGACAAGCTCGCCGCGCTCAGTATCGCGATGCTGCTGTTGTACGTGCTGCAGTCGATCGCCAGCTATTACCGCAATTATTGGGGTGGAATCGCTGGCAACCGTCTCATCTTCGATTTGCGCTGCAAGCTTTTTTCCCATCTCCAGCAGCGTCCCCATGCTTTTTTTGATCGCAATCCGTCAGGCGGGATCGTGTCACGCGTCCTCAAAGACGTCGCCCAGGCTCAAGAGCTGGTGAACTCGTCGCGGATAGACGTATGGATGGATGCAATTTCGCTGGTGCTGGTGATTCT
>JBOHWM010000629.1:0-6039 GCA_050736555.1 Binataceae bacterium (SeqCode) | reverse complement strand
TCGGCATAGCGCGCCAACACCGCGGAAGTCTCGTCGGTCGAACCATCATCGACCACAATCAACTCGAGCGGCGCATAGCTCTGCCGCAACACACTGGCGACCGCCTCGGCCACCGTCGCGGCGCCGTTGAAGACCGGGATGACGACGGATACCGGGGTCATCGCGGCAACTCGTTGTTCAGATTTGAAAATGGAGCGCCGTTTTGCGCCGTTCGCTCAACGACTGCAGGGTGGTGCGGCTGAGAATCGTGATGACGTTGTCGCGCACCTCACGCCAGACGTCGCGCATCGCGCAGGCGTCACCGCGTGCACAGGGCGAATTCGTGCCTTCTTCGAGGCATTCGACCGGTACGTAATCGCCTTCAATTATTTGCACCACGTCCGCCATAGTGATCCGCGAAGGATGGCGCGCGAGCAAATAACCACCATTAGGGCCTTTTTGGCTCGCGACGAGCCCGCCTCGTTTCAACTCGATCAGCAGCCGTCTCAAGTAATTCTCAGGAATAGCCTGCGCCGCCGCGATTTCCTCAACTCGCTGCGGTTGCGCCGACGGATAGCGCTCGGCCAGTATGATGAGCGCCTTGAGGCAATAATCGACGCCGACGCCGAACTTCATTTCCTTAAACTCAGGCTCTTCGGCGCGAGATCAATAGCGGCCAATTTCGTCCCGCGCCATTAGGTTAAATAGCACGAAGCGGTGCGCACGCAAATAGCTGAGTCAGTTAGTCATATAATTAGTTGACTAATATAGTCGCTTAAGTTACTTTTTCCGAATCAAACCTGACGCGTAAGCGATCCAGTGCGTTGCGTCAGAACAAGTTTGGACGATTTGAGGATTTCTTGTGCCCAAACGTGAACCACCGTCCTGGGAACTCGTGCTCAAGCGCAACTCCATCGAGCGGCTCAAGCGTGAGCTTTTCCCTAGCGAACTAGAGCATCAATGGCGGCGTCTGGCCGAGACGCCATATGAGCACCTGCCGGAAGAGGACATCGTACGGTTGCAATGGTTTGGCATGTATCACGACAAGCCGAAGATCGGCACCTTCATGATGCGAGTGAAGATTCCGAGCGGCATCTTGAGTCCTCACGGCCTGAGCACCATTGGCGAAATATCCGAGCAATTCGGCCGTGACCAGGGTGAGCTGACGACCCGCCAGAATATCCAACTCCACTACATCACGCTCGATCGTTTCCCGGAAATCCTGGAGAGGCTAAAGCGCGCCGGCCTCACCACGATGGGCGGGTGTGGCGACGCGGTGCGCAATATCACCGGATGTCCGGTGGCCGGCGTTGATCGCGACGAGCTGTTTGACGTCACCAAGCTGATACGGGAGGCGGCGGGTTTTTTCTACGGCAATCGCGAATATTCCGATCTGCCGCGCAAGCACAAGATCACGATCGCGGCGTGCCAATATCAGTGCAACGCCCCGGAGATCAACTGTATCGCGCTGGTCGGAGCCCGGCATGGCGGACGCGACGGATTTGCGGTGCGCGTTGGCGGCGGCCTCTCCTCGACACCGCGCCTGTCGCGCCATCTGGGCGTGTTCATCACGCGCGACCAGGCGATGCCGGTGCTGCGCGGGATCATCGACGCGTGGCGCAATACCACGGAATACCGGATCTCGCGGGTCAAGGCGCGGCTGAAATTCATGATCGATGATTACGGCGTCGAAGAATTCCGCAAGCTGGTCGAGGCACGGCTGGGCTATACGCTCGAAGATTTGCCCGAGCTGCCGTTGGCCGAGAGCGAAAGCGACCACATGGGGATTCACGAGCAAAACGGCGACGGACGCTATTACGCCGGCTTTCCAGTCTATCTCGGTACGATGAACGGCCGTCAGATGCGCGAGCTTGCCCACCTGGCTGGCAGTATCGACGGTGATATCCGCCTGACGCGACGACAGAATTTCATCCTGACCGGAATTCCCAAGGATCGGCTTGACGAGGTGGTTGGGCAGGTCGGCGAGATTGGCTTTCCACTTGATGCTAACGGGTTGTTCGCCTCTTCAATCGGATGTATCGGCGATCCGCATTGCAACTACGCGGTGACGCCCACCAAGACCAAGCTTGCCAGCGTGATCGAACGGTTAGTGCGTGATTTTGGAGACGCGGTGGCCGCACTCAAGCTCAACCTCGACGGCTGCCCGCATGCATGCGCACAACACTGGACCGGCGATATCGGATTGCAGGGTACGACCGGGCGCGGCACGAACGGTGAGCCGCTCGAAGCCTTCGACGTGATCCTGCGCGGTGGATTGGGCCGCGACGCCGCGATCGGCAAGCCGCTCCTGCGGCGCGTGCCGTCCGCGCAGGTCGAGGATACCGTTGCACGCCTGGTGGCTGGCTACGTGACCGAACGGAGTGCGGGAGAATCGTTCGCGCAATTCTGCCGGCGGCTGCCGGATGATCGATTGATCGCGATTGGCAAGGGCGCGGATATCGCCCAACCATCAGCCTGAGGAGAACGGAACAATTCCGTCAGCACGCGGATCACTTTATTGAGCGAATTTGCCGGCGGCGTTGGAAACAGGAGCTTTATGGAAGCGCAAGCCGAACGTTACCTGATGGACGAACTGGAAGCTGGCGAAGCGGCGGTCGAACTGGACGACCGCGAACCGCAGGAAGTGCTCGAATGGGCGATGGAAAAATTCGGACACCAACTGGCGATCTGTTCCAGCTTTCAGGCCGAAGGCTGCGCGCTTATCGACATGGCCTGGCGTATCAATCCGAGCGTGCGCATCTTCACCATTGATACCGGCCGTCAACCGTCCGAGACCTACGAGCTGATCGACAAGGTTCGCGAGAAGTACGGCGTGCGGGTCGAGACCTTCATGCCTGATACGGCGGTAGTGCAGCAGATGGTGACGAGGCACGGCAACAACCTGTTTTATCGCGATGTCAACCTGCGTCTGCTGTGCTGCCAAGTGCGCAAGGTTTTGCCGCTGCGGCGCGCCCTGATGAATTACGACGCCTGGGTCACAGGCTTGCGGCGTGATCAATGGGCCACGCGCTCGAATATCCGCAAGATCGAAATCGATCACGACCACGGCGGTATCGTTAAGCTGGCGCCGTTGGCGGATTGGATTGAAGAAGAAGTATGGGACTATATCCGCGCCAACGACGTTCCCTATAACGAACTCTATGATAAGGGCTTCAAGTCCATTGGGTGCGCCCCCTGTACGCGCGCTGTGCCCACCGGCGCCGACCCACGCTCCGGGCGATGGTGGTGGGAAACCGGCGCGCCAAAGGAATGCGGCATGCATTGCGCTATCGAGACCGGTGGCTTCGAGCATGAACTGGCCGCGTTGCTGGGCGGCCATCAGGCGCAAGCATAGCTTTTTAGATGGCCGGCGAAGCGCTTCGTCTCGACGCTCTGCAACGCGACTTGCTGTTGGCGCAAATCGACGGATTTGTGCACGCGATTGCCGACGAGACGGCGCGTGCGCCCTATGTGGTATTGCGGACGGCGGTCGCCGCGATGGAAGTGCCGGCGGCGATGACGGACCGGCTCGGTGCGGTGGCCGAACTCGCGCTCACCAGCGGCCGCGTGCGTAACGCTCACGGTCCGGGAGCCGCGCTCTCGTTATGGTCGTTGTTTCAAAAGACTCCGCGTGGCCGAGACATTGCCGGGTCGGTCGCGGCGCTCAATGCGGCGCTCAAGCAAATTGAAGGACAGCCGTTGGAATTCGTCAACGCCACAGCGCGTGGTCCCGGCGCTTACGCTCTGATAATTAAAACGTCCCAATGTCAGATCGTGATGCGTTTTGAAAGCGCCGGCGTGCGCATCGAGAGCGTGGAAGTCGACCTCGCCTGAGACCCGGTTATTGGGGCCAGAAGACGAACTCGAACTTGAGCCCGTCCGGATCGGCGAAATAGACTGCAAAGTAGCCCGGGAAGTACGGATACTCGGCCGGTGGATCGAGAATCAGGACGCCGATCTCCTGCAACAGCGCATGCATCTTTTCAACGTCGGCGCGGCTTTCCGCATTGAAGGCCAGATGGTTCAAACCGGCCGCGTTACGGTCATGAACTTTGGACGCTGATTCCCGCTTAGCCGGTCGCAACGTGATTGAACCGCTCGGGCTCGCCCAGGCCCAAAGCTCCGTCTTCATCGATTGCTGGGTTGCTTCCGGTACCTCAACTCGCGCGTAGCCCATAAAGCCGAGCACTTCGTTGTAAAAGTTGAGTGAGCGGGTCACATCGCTGACAGTCAGCGCGACATGGTTAATGCTACCGCGGGTCATGGGTTATCTCCTGTGCGACTATAGACCCAAGCCGTCAGCCCAATTGGAGAGTTCCGGAATTCGATACCGCTCGCCCGTGTAGGCCTTGTACATCAGTATCACCCAGAAGACAGCGGCGGCGATATTGAATAAATCCAGGATGACGGATACGAGCACGGCCAACGGATGAGGAAGGACCGCGGCGAAGACGCTCAAAATTATATTGACGGCTATCCAGCCAATCGAAAAGGCGATCGATTGACGCGCATGAAAGCGAATGAAATCGTCAAGGCTGTAGGGTTCGAGAAATAGAAAGATAATGCCGGTGACGAACCCGGCCAGGTAAGCCAATGCCGCCGCCGGATGTCCATGCGGCCCTGCCGCTTCCTCCATCGCATAATCCTCCTTCCGGCCGCCGCCGGAAGTTCAAATCGGATCAATAATCAATCAGACCGCGCGTCCCGCGGCAATCGGGGTCTCCGACGATGCGGCTTGACGCAAAATCTTCGGAACAACGACCGCACGGGTTCACTTGGCTTGGAAATGGTTCTCGACCGAAGGATTTCGATCACCTGCCCGTGCTGGAGGTTCTCGGTATATAGAATCGTGCGATGCGAGATCGACGGCTGATTCGATGCTCATCTCGCGCGTGGCCTCGCAAATGAACTCTCGCGACGACCGCAAGAATATGCGCGCGAGCAATTGCAGGCGTCTGCTTGCCAACTCGCTATCGCCGAAAGCGTAGTCCGATCCCATCGCCGCGGCACCTCCGCTCTTTCAATGTATGCCGTGGATGATAAGTAATATTGCAAAGTATACGAGGAGGTCATTTGAACGTGCGTCGCGCCAAACCTATCCGCTCAGCCCTGTTCGTGCCGGGAAATCGAGAGGACCGTATGGAGAAAGCTCCGAGATTCGGCGCCGACGCGCTGATTCTTGACCTCGAAGACGCGGTCGCGCCGCCTGACAAGGCACGCGCGCGCGTGAGCGTGCGCAAGCTCCTGGAGAGTCTGGGCGAAAGCGGCCAGACCCTGTTCGTGCGGGTCAACGATTTCGAAACCGGTCTGACCGGCGAAGATCTGGAAGCCGTGGTGTGCCCATACTTGTACGCCGTGATGCTGCCCAAAGTGACCGGTCCCGACGACGTCAAGGCGGCGGACACGCTCATCAGTTTTTTCGAACGTAAAAACGGGATGGAGCCGGGCAGTGTCCTGATTGATCCGGTATTGGAGACGGCGCAGGGTATCCGCCAGGCTTACGAAGTCGCGCTGGCCTCATTGCGGGTCGCCCATTTGGGCGGACTTACCGGTAAAGACGGCGATATCGCGCGTGCGATTGGCTTTCAATGGACGCCTGAAGGCCATGAGGCCTTTTTCTATATTTCCAAGGTTCTTCTCGATGCGCGCGCGGCTAACATCCCTTATCCGATGGGTGGCCGTGGCTGGTGGGATATCAAGGATCTCGAGGGTCTTCGCGCCGAAGCCATCCGCACCCGCCAGTTCGGCTATAACGGCATGATCCTGATTCATCCTTCCCACGTGCCGGTGGTCAACGAGGTGTTCACACCCAGCAAGGACGAAATCGCCCACTGGAAGGAGTTGATTGCCGCTGTGGAAGAATGCGAGCGGGCCGGAAGCTCGGTGTTGACGTTCAACGGCATGATGGTGGACACCGCCCACGTCAAGCTCGCTCGCGACATGCTCAAATGGGCATCCGAGCTTGGCGTTTAGGACAACCGTTTCTGCGCTAACTCGTTGGCCATTCGGTCGTATGGGCTAACTGGCGTTCCAGGGGAGCGGCATCGGGGTACCGTCACC
>JBOHWM010000628.1:0-7845 GCA_050736555.1 Binataceae bacterium (SeqCode) | reverse complement strand
CGCCTACTGTATCGACGTTTTGCAGCAGCTTTCAGCCGTGCGCCGTGCGGTGGACAAAACCGCGCTGATACTCCTCCGCGACCATCTCGAAAGCTGCGTAACCGACGCTATCGCGGCGCGCGGCGCGGAAACAAAAATCAACGAACTGATCGAAACGCTCGATCGATTCTTAGCCTGATTTCGGAGAGCGATGTCATCGCAAGTCCACGATGTTACCGCGGCCCATGATGGCGTGGCGCGGGTTGTGAAGGATCTCGTTTGTGGAATGACGGTCACGCCGTCATCCAAATGGCGTCATCGGCATGATGGCCGCATGTTCTATTTCTGCGGCGCGGGCTGCATGAAGAAATTCGCGGCTAATCCCGCCGGCTATCTCAATTCCTCCGTAGCCAATGACGCCGGGATGGCGCATCGGCTGGATAAAATCGAGCATGGCGAGTCCGATGAAGCCTCACGCCCGCGTGAGCTGAGCGGACAGGATCGACAGGTCCGCGGTGCGGCGGATGAGCGCGGCGAGAACGATAACTGCCTGATTGCCCCCATACCGGAGAAAGTCGTTTACACTTGCCCGATGCATCCCGAAGTTCGCCGTGACGCGCCGGGCGTCTGTCCGATTTGCGGTATGGCGCTCGAGCCAATCCTCGGCGTTGAGAGCGCGGCCCTGGGTAAGTACTTCTGCCCGATGGACGCCGACGTGGTGAGCGAGCGTCCGGGCGCTTGCCCGAAGTGTGGAATGACGCTGGAGCGGCGCGTTGTGGCGGTCGCTTCCGAGGAAGAGCGTAATCCGGAACTCGTCACGATGACGCGCCGATTTTGGTTAAGCATGGTGCTTTCGATTCCAGTGCTCTTCCTGTCGATGTCGGAGATGATTCCAGGGATGCCAGTGCAACAGGCACTCGGCGGAATGCACGTCGTGACCTGGGTTGAGCTGATTCTGACGACCCCGGTGGTGTTGTGGTGCGCCGCGCCCTTTTTCCTGCGTGGTGCACGATCGCTCGTCAGCCGCCATCTCAACATGTTCACCCTGATCTCGCTGGGCGTGGGTATCGCGTACATCTATAGCCTGTTCGCCGCCTTCGCGCCGGACTGGTTTCCGGCCGCGCACCGCGTCGGCGGCACGGTGCCGGTTTATTTCGAGGCGGCCGCGGTTATCACCGCGTTGGTGCTGCTCGGGCAGATGATGGAATTGCGCGCGCGTGGCAAGACGGCCGGCGCAATCAAGGCTTTGCTCGGGATGACGCCACGAATCGCGCGAATAATACGCGAAGACGGGAGCGAAGAGGATGTACCGCTTCAACAGGTGAAAGCGGGTGACCGGCTGCGCGTGCGGCCTGGTGAGAAAGTTTCGGTTGACGGCGTCATCGTCGAGGGCCGCGGCATCATCGATGAATCAATGATCACGGGAGAGGCCGTGCCGGTCGAACGCCAGATGGGCGAACGCGTCACCGGCGCCACCCTCAACGGCACCGGTTCTTTCGTGATGCGGGCGGAACGGGTTGGCCGCGATACCGTGCTGGCGCAGATCGTACGGATGGTTTCCGACGCACAGCGCAGTCGTGCGCCGATTCAGCGTCTCGCCGACGCGGTAGCCGGCTACTTTGTGCCAGCCGTAATCGTCGTCGCAATCATCACCTTTGTGGTTTGGTATGCGCTCGGACCGCTGCCTGTCTTCGCCCATGCGATTGTGGCGGCGGTGGCCGTACTGATTATCGCATGCCCGTGCGCCTTGGGGCTCGCCACCCCGATGGCGGTGATGGTTGGCACCGGACGCGGGGCGACCAACGGCGTTCTCATCCGCAACGCGGAAGCACTCGAGACCATGGAGAAAGTCGATACGGTGGTGGTCGATAAAACCGGGACGCTGACCGAGGGCAAGCCGCGGCTGCTTCACGTTGAGGCGATCGCGGGGGATCCGAATGAGATGTTGCGGTTGGCGGTTAGCGTTGAACGCGCCAGTGAGCATCCGCTGGCCGGCGCGATTATCGCGGGCGCGGCGGAGCGAGGGATCACACCGGCGGAGATCAGCCAGTTCGAGGCGCTCGCCGGAATCGGCGTGAGCGCAAATGTCGAGGGACATCTGGTTGCGGTCGGCAGCGAGCGCATGCTCGAACGTCAGACTGGCGACGGCAATAACCACGTTGACGCGGTTGCGGCCAGCGAAGCCGCGCGATCGCTGATCGACCGCGCCGCGCGCTTGCGTGAACAGGGCGAGACCGTCATGTTCGTGACGATTGACCGCCGGTCCGCCGGGATTCTCGGCGTCGCCGATCCGGTGAAAAAGTCCACCAGCGAAGCGGTTCGCATGCTGCGCCTCGACGGCATCCGAATCGTTATGCTGACCGGTGATAGCCGTGCCACCGCTGAGCACGTGGCGCATACGCTCGGTATCAATGAAGTCGTGGCGGAGGTGATGCCGGCAAATAAAGCCGACGTGGTCAAGCGTCTGCAGTCCGAGGGCCATGTGGTCGCGATGGCGGGCGACGGTATCAACGACGCGCCGGCGCTCGCGCAAGCGGCGGTCGGGCTGGCGATGGCAACTGGTACCGATGTCGCGATGCAAAGTGCGGGAATCACGCTGCTCAAAGGTGACCTGATGGGGATCGTGCACGCGCGCAATTTGAGCCGCGCGACGATGCGGAACATCCGTCAAAATCTGTTCTTCGCCTTCATCTACAATATTGTAGGGATCCCGATCGCGGCGGGCGTGCTGTTTCCTCTGATCGGTCTAATGCTAAATCCGATGATCGCGAGTGCCGCGATGAGCGCGAGTTCGATTTCAGTCGTAGTTAACGCGCTGCGCCTGCGGCATGTGTCCTTATGATGCAAGCCAATAAACTGACTCTGAAGACATCAGCGTTAATGTTACATTCGTTGCGGAGGGATACACCCGCAATAACTCAGCAAAGCTGAGTCGAGCATGATTGAAGCGGACGTAGTGCGGGCGAAGCGGCCATACGCGAGCGCTCGCCCGCGCTCCCGCGATTGCTCTTAAAGCGGTACAGTGCACAAACTGAGCGCATTATGGATGAGGTGGATAGCGGCTCCTCAAGACTCAAGCTGCTCTACGATCTTGGCTGCGCCTTCGCGGCGCGCATCGATTTGAGTGAGCTGATCCCGTTCGTGGTGGACAAGTGCCGCGACGTGCTCAACGCCGAGGGCGCGTCGGTACTACTGCTCGACACTGAACGTAACGAACTTTATTTTCCCTACGTCGCCGACGAGGATCCCGAGGTCGCCCGGCGCCTGGCGCGTCTGCGGTTTGCGGCGGATTTGGGCGTGGCTGGCGCGGCGTTGAAAAGTGGCCAGCCAATTCGCGTGGATGACGCGCAATCCGACGCACGGCTCTATCGCGGGATTGATCGCGAGACTGGGGTGACCACGCGCAGTCTGCTGGCCGTACCGCTGGGCTCGCGCGAGGGAATGGTCGGTGTGCTCGAAGTGCTCAATTGCCGGACCCGGGCACGTTTCAGCGACGACGATCTGCTGTTTTTAGAAGCGCTCTCAGGCAGTATCGCGATCGCAATTGAGAACGCGCGCCTATATACGGAACTGAGCGTGTCCGAAGCGAGCCTGCGCAAACAGGTCGGTGCGCTCAGGCGCGATCTCGCCCAGCGCAGCCATTTCGATGAGATCGTTGGCACCGGGCCGGCCATGGCGGAAGTATTCCGGCTGATGGCGACGGTAGCGGCGGCGCCAATTACCGTTCTTATCGAAGGCGAGACCGGTACCGGCAAGGAATTGGTCGCACGTGCGATTCATCGCGCCAGCTCGCGTGCCGAGGCGCCGTTCCTCGCCGTCAACTGCGCGGCGATGCCCGAATCGCTGCTTGAAACCGAACTGTTCGGCCATCGCCGCGGCGCTTTTACCGGCGCGGTGCGCGACAACGCGGGTCTCTTCCGTGCAGCCAACGGAGGCGTGGTTTTCCTCGACGAAGTCGGTGATATGCCGCTCGCGATGCAAGCCAAGTTGCTGCGCGTGCTTGAAGAGCAGGAAGTGGTGCCGGTCGGCGAAAGCTTCCCGCGCAGGGTCGATGTGCGGGTGCTCTCGGCCACCAACCGCGATCTCAAGCTAGAAGTCGAGCGCGGCAAGTTCCGTGAGGATCTCTATTATCGGCTCGCTGTTTTCCCACTCCGCTTGCCGCCTTTGCGCGAACGTCCCGAGGATATCGCGATGCTCGCGGCGCGCTTTGCCGAGATGGCGGCGCAACACCAACGCAAACGTAGCGGCGGCTTCACGCCCGAGGCGCTCGCGCTGTTGCGCGGCTATGCCTGGCCAGGCAATGTGCGCGAACTGCGTAACGAGGTCGAACGCGCGTTGGCACTGGCGGATGAGGGCGAGGCGATTACGCCGGCGTTGCTGTCGGAACGAGTGCGGCAGGGGCGGGATCGGTTAGCGGCGATAGCTTTCGACTCCACCAATGCGCCTCCGTCCGCCGCTTCCGCCGGCAACCCCGTTCAGGTTATTTCTCAGGCGGCAATTGCAACAACGCCCAATCCCAGCGCGAACGGTGCGGCGGATCGAGCGGCCGAGAGCGCGCAAATTGGCGCGGCTGGCGCGCCTTCGTTATGGGAAGCGCGTGCCGCCTTCGAGGCGGAGTTCATTACCCGCGCGTTGCGCGAAAATGGCAGCAACATCTCACGAGCGGCGCGCATGCTGGGCGTCTCGCGCGCCGCCTTGCAAAAGAAAATGAAGGAATACGGTCTGCGCTGACGTTTTCGTGGCACTGCCACGAATCGCGACACACGGCCGATGACTAAAGATGGACGCCATTATGCCAAATCCGTGGCGCCGCTCTATCGTAATGCCATTGAGACGTGCTGTAAGTAGCAAAATCGTACATTGAACGATGGTATCAAGCTTGCTCTTTTACATCGAAGCTATGTGATGTGGGTTGGAGCCGTGAACGGAACAGCAAGAAAATCGGCGAGGTGGAAGGGCAAATGTGTCCGCACGGGTGGCCGTCGCACGAGTATGCTGGCGTTGTCTCTGCTGAAAGTCGCGAGATACCGGTTTCTTCTGTTTCGCGACCGCTTTGGGCGCGAACCTGGGCCGGACGATCCACTACTGTTCGATCCGCATCAGGACCGTCCGGCGTTGGCCGATCCAGCCGAAATGCGCCTGCAAGTGATCGCCGCCACCACGGCCACCCGCTCGGATTCCGTGGCGGTGCTCAAATTTCTCGGCCTCGCCTGAAGTCTTAGTGCGGCGACGCCGTGCGGAGGCTGCTGGGGTCGGGTTTCCATGCGTATCGAGGACATGATCGTCGCCGATGTGCTCGCGTTGGGTGGCTACCTTGGCGTACGCAACACCCTGCGGTGGTTTAAGAGCAGCCGTTACCGCAAACGGCTGGCGGGGCCTGACGGCGAACTGGTGAGATTCGTCACCGTGCCCGAGCTGGCGCAAATCGTCAGCGTACGCCCGGCCACGGTGCAATGGTGGATAGCCTCGCGCCGGCTGCGCCGCGACACGGGGCTGGTGCCGTGCGGTCAGCATGCGTTTATCGATATGCGGAAGTTCCGTCTCGACGGCTATCCATAAACAGCTCAGCGCATCAAGATGCATTAGGCGGAACGACACCAGCGCAAGCCGAAGGCGAAGCGAGCAGGCGAGTCCGCGAGTTGGCGTTCAAATTATTGACCGGCCTCATTAATCGGTCACCCCCCCACTGGGGTTAAGCCTACAACGCGCGGTTGATAACATACGCGACGGGTTGAAGCCGGATCGGCAGTATCAAGGTGGTGGGGGCGTGCGTGAAGCTTGAATCATCAGCGAGTTCGGTCCGAATCGCCAATATTCCGAGCCGCCTCAATCATGTGCATTTGATCGGTGTGGCGGGTTCCGCGATGACGGCATTGGCGGGGATGCTTAAGTCGCGTGGCCTGCGCGTGACCGGCTCTGACAATCAAATCTACGAACCGGCCGCGTCGCTGCTCAAGCAATTGGCGGTGGAAGTTCGCGGCGCGTTCGCGCCTGGCAACCTTAACCCGCCGCCGGACCTGGTCGTGGTTGGCAACGCGATCACACGGGAAAATCCTGAGGCGCGCGCGTTGCTAGCCTCGACTATACCTTACGTCTCGATGCCCGAAGCGCTGTGGCATTTCTTCCTCGACGGCCGCTGCGTGCTGATGGTCGCAGGCACGCACGGCAAGACCACCTCCACCGCGATGATGGCGCAGGTGCTGACAGCGGCGGGGCGTGACCCGTCGTTGATGGTGGGCGGGTTGGCGCGCAACTTTGGCGCGAATTATCGGATCGGCGCCGGGCGCGATTTCGTCATCGAAGGGGACGAGTACGACACCGCGTTTTTTGACAAGGGCCCCAAGTTTCTCCACTACCATCCGAACGGCGCAATTATTACCGCGGTCGAATTCGATCACGCGGACATTTACCGCGATCTCGATCACGTCAAGTCGTCGTTTCGCGCACTGACGGCGGGGATGAAAGCGACGGACGTGCTGGCGGTATGCGCCGATTTTCCTCACGCTCTGGAAATCGCCATTGCGGTGAAAGCCCGATGCGTTACGTTCGGTCTCAAGAGCGGCGCGATACGCGCAAGCGAAATCGCGATTGATCGTGATGGCGCGCGGTTCACGATTATGCATGAAGGTAGTGTGGCCGCGCGTCAGGTTTTTTTGCCGATCGGCGGGCGCATGAATATCGCCAACGCTCTCGGAGTGTTCGCATTGCTGAGCGAGTTTGGAACGAGTGGTGACGATCTCGTGGCAGGTTTCGCCACCTTCAGCGGAGTCGCGCGCCGCCAAGAGATTGTCGCCGAGGTCGCCGGAGTGATCGTGATCGATGACTTCGCTCATCATCCCACTGCTATCACGGCCACGCTCGAAGCGGTCGCGGAACGCTTCGGGGGGCGCATTTTAGCGGCCTTTGAGCCCCGCTCGAACACCGCTCGCCGCGGTGTCTTCCAATCCGGATTCGCCACTGCCTTTGACCGCGCCAGCGAGGTCTATCTGGCGCCGGTCTACTTCAAAGAAAACGATCCGTTACCGGAATCCGAGCGGCTCGATACGCGACGGCTCGCCGCCGCTATCAGCCAACGCGGACCGCGAGCGGCCGCCTGTGCATCGAGCACGGACGTCCTGCAGCGGATGCTCGAGGCGGTTCGCCCCGGCGATGTGGCGCTATTCATGTCCAACGGCCCCTTCGACAATCTGACGCGGCGCATGACCGAGGCGCTGAACGCGCGCAGCTAACCTTGCGTCCACATAACGCCGCTACGTTTCACGTGAATCGCCAGGTTTCTTAACCCGCTCGCGATTTCTCTTTTGACATTCGAAAGGATTTGTCCAATTCACGTGAGCCGTGCGAGACGGGCGAGCACGTCGTCGAGGTTGGTTTCCCCGAACGACGGTCGTACCAGGTCAGCGGCCGCAAGTTCGTCGGCGCTGGCCGTATGACACAAGCCCAGTATGCGCATCCCGGCGGCTCGGGCCGCCGTCACGCCGGCGGCGGTGTCCTCGATCACCAGGCATTCCGCCGCCACAATCGAAGGCCGCGGGCGAAGTATAAAACCCAGACGGCCCAACGCCATTATGAAGCCGTCGGGAGCGGGCTTGCCGCGCTCAACGTCCTCGGCCGCGATGATATCGAGAAAATGCTCACGTAAATGCGCGCGGGAAAGAATCATCTCGGCTTCAGCCCGCAAGGTGCCGGTCACGATAAGCAGGGGAAAGCGCCGCGCGCAGTCCTCGACGAAGCGCGCCGCGCCCGGGCACATCACGTCGCGCTCGGCGATCATTGATTGGTAGATTGAGGCCTTGCGCGCGATTAGGGTTTCAATTTTCGCCGCGTTGATCGCTTTGCCCTGCTCAGCCATCACGAGCGTGAAAC
>JBOHWM010000627.1:0-3429 GCA_050736555.1 Binataceae bacterium (SeqCode) | reverse complement strand
GAGGAATCCCGGATCTTCTCGCCTTCCCTTAGTTTCTTCCGGGATTCCTCACTCCGGCAGCTCCGTTCGGAATGACAAATTAGAGCTATGCACAGCTTTCCAAGCTAAATTTTCAAGCCGGCCGCTGTCAGGCGCTCCTCCAGTGACGGCAGCCGGTCGTGGCCCCAGAAGGGTTCGTCGGCGAAGAAAAAAAGCGGCACGCCGAAAACATGATCCCGCGCCGCCTCCTCTTGCGCGCGCTCATACGCGTGCGAGCCTTCACCGTTCAGATAGGTACGGTATCCCTCGGCCGAGAGGCCGAGGCGAGCGAGCAGGTCGGCGACCGCTTCGGGCTGGTCGGCTTCGAATTCGCGGCGAAAAAACAGTTCGTACGCCCGGCGGCTGTAATCCAGCAAGCGCCCGTGCTGTTCCGCGAACAAGCCGCCGATCAAAGCCGGCCGCGTGTCGTAGATTTTGAGTGGGCCGCGGATCACCAGGCCGCGCGGCTGGGCCCATCGCCGCGCGTCGAGATACGAATAGCGCGCCTTGTACTCCGAATAGACACTGCGTTGGCCCGGACCCTTGATACGCAATTGAAAGGGAATCCAGCGCAGCTTGATATGAAAGCGTGACTCGAGGGCGAAAGCGGGCTCGAAGGCCAGGTAAGCAAACGGACTCTTGTAGTCAGAATACATTTTGACAAGCTGGCGTTCCGTTCCCACTTTAATCTCCGGGCAAATTTCTAAACCAAGATACGGCTGCTCGAAAATTGGCTAAATGGGCACCGCGCTTTGACGCCTCAGACCGCCGCTTTGACGGCCGCGATCGTTATCTGCGGCACGTAAAAACCGATGACTTCGCCGCCGTCGAATGAAATGCGCAAGGCCGCCGCGAGCGTGGGCGACGCTTCGCGAAACAGGTGTCTTAACTCGGCGACCGCCGCTGGTGGCGTTTTCATGCGGCTGGTCCAAGCGCTGAAACCCATCGGGCCGCCGTTTTCGTTGTAAAAGTCGAGATGCTCGAAGGTAACGCGCAAGCCTGCTTCGTTAACCATCGCGCGCCATTGTTGCGGTGAATAGTTACGCACATGCGAAGGATCGCGCAGGCGTTCGATATAGTCATAGGCGCGATCAACTTCAGCGTCCTCGAAACCGCGGCTGTCGACAATCACAACAAGGCCGTCGGGCTTGGTAACTCGCGCCATTTCGGCGATCGCGCGGCGAATATCGGCGAAATGATGGGGTGCCTGGCGCACCGTCACGATGTCGAAAGAATTGTCGTCAAATGGCAGGTGCTCGGCCGCGCCTTGGCGAGTGACCAGGTTTGTGATTCCACGCGCGGCGGCATTGCGCGCCGTCTCTTCCAGCATCTGCGGCGTCAGGTCGTACGCGGTTACCTGTGCCACATGCGGCGCTAGCGCCATCGCGGTATGGCCCGCGCCGGTGGCAATGTCCAGCGCCTTGTCCTTAGGCTTGGGTCGCGCCAGTTCAACCACGCGCGCCAGCATCTGCGTATCACTATGGCCCGGGCTTGTGCTGTAAGCCGCGGCGGCGGAACCGAATTGCGCCTGCACCCGCTGATGCGCGGCGGCCTCGGCCGCGGTATTCCGTTCATCTGCCATCGTTATCATCGTCTCCGTAGAGCTCGGTTGCGGAGTTGCTCCCGCGCTGGACCGATTTGCCGGTTTGTGCACATCAGCAATCGCCGCCTGGATGCGATTCGTGATCTAGTCCAAAATGCGCGCGGATAACTTCCGCGGCTTCGTCGGGAGTATCCACCAATATCAGCGGGTCGAACATATGCGGCGCCGGTACCAAGCTTCGGATCAGCTCCTCGCGGATCGCGCGCCACGGCCGTCCACATAGCACGAGCGGCCGCTGCGGCACCATGCCCAACAGGATTGCCTGCCAGGTGAATGTCACCTCAGTCAGCGTCCCATTGCCGCCATGCATCGCGACATAGCCGTCAGCACGATCGACCAGCCATCCGAAACGTTCATAGAAACTGGCGGTATGGATTTCGTCCATCACGTAACGGTTAACGCGATCCTCAAAACGTCGCATCGTGACGCCAATCACGTGCGCGCCGGCCTGATGAGCCCCGCGGCTCACCGCCTCCATCACGCCCGTGTAACCTCCTGTCATGACGTCGCACCCGGCCGCTCCGAGCAGTTCGCCCATACGCACGCCGGCCGCATAAAGTTGGTCGTCGCGACGCGGGCGTGCGCTGCCAAACACTGAAATCAGCGGGCGGCGGCGATAGGCCGGTGCACCCTCCCAGATATGCCGGGCCGGTGCGTCGCCGCGATGCACTCCGTTGCCACGCGCGCGGTTGCGGCCGTTGTTTGAATGCGCGTTAGGGTTCCAGCTGGAACCGAATCCGGCTCCGGTATCCAAACCCTGGCGATGGTTGTGCGACGAGCCGGACGAGCCGGCTCCCTGACTGTGCTTCACCTTCTTCATGATTGCTCCGCGTCAACGAGAGGCAACTGCTTGGAGTTGAGCGGCCGCCGAAACAGCCTCATTATATTCCTTCGTGACGCATCGGTCAGCCCGATAATGGAGGGGTCGCAAGTTGCCGCCACAGCGTTTGTGTTTACCGCGTCGCGCGGAGCGGTTAAAGTCGAAGACCCGAGGTTTTAATTCCCCATTCGACAAGGAGATTGTGCCATGGCGGAAGAACGCAAAGGCGCCGTGACGATGCGCGGCAACCCGATGACATTGGTGGGGCCCGAACTAAAATCCGGTCAGCAAGCTCCCAACGTCACGCTGGTGGGGCAGGGGCTCAAGCCGGTCGCGCTCGATGATTATAAAGGCAAGGTCAGCATTATCGCCGCCGTGCCTTCACTCGATACGCCGGTGTGTGACGCTGAGACCCGCCGATTCAATGAGGAAGCGGCCAAATTGCCGGGTGACGTTCAGGTGGTAACCGTTTCGATGGATTTGCCGTTTGCGCAGGCCCGTTGGTGCGGTGCCGCCGGGGTGGACAAAGTGGTCACGCTGAGCGACTGGCGCAGTGCCGAGTTCGGCCAGCGTTACGGCGCTTTGATCAAAGAATTACATCTGCTCGCGCGCGCGATTTTCGTCGTTGACAAAACTGGCAAGCTGGTCCACGTCGAATACGTCAAGGAAGTGGCCGAGCAGCCGAATTTCGAAGCGGCGCTGGCTGCCGCCCGCAAGGCCGCGGCCTGAATGATTAGGGGGCGGAAGAGGCGCGCGTTCTTCGCGCTCGGAGCTTCATCTTGACTCCTGCTTGTCAGCGTGACGCCTTTGACGTGGAACTTCAGCGCGGCGTTTACGAAGCGATCTTCCGCCGCCGCGACATCCGTGAATTTCTTCCCGACGAGGTCGCGGATGAGGTGCTGGCGCGCGTGCTCGTCGCCGCGCATCATGCGGCCAGCGTGGGCTTCACGCAGCCGTGGGACTTCATCGTCGTGCGCGATCGCGCACG
>JBOHWM010000626.1:0-3896 GCA_050736555.1 Binataceae bacterium (SeqCode) | reverse complement strand
AGGTGTGTGATATGGGAATGCGAGTTGCGAAACATTGAAAAAGTTCGCAGGAAGGTGATGCTCTTCCTGGAGGGATAAAATCGATCGCGTGCAATCCGTCGAATTGTTCGTTGGAGCCGGCGGGCTCGCTTTGGGCTCGTCGCGAGCCTCATTTCGCCATCTTCTGGTTGCCGATTTCAATAAGCATGCGTGCGGAACAATTCGCGAAAACCAGCGGCGCCGTGTTGCCCATGTGGAAGACTGGCCGCTGAGAGAAATCGACGTGCGCCTGCTCGACTACTCCGACATTCCCGAGGGTATCGATTTGCTCGCCGGTGGGCCGCCTTGTCAACCTTTTTCCCTTGGCGGCAAGCATCGCGCCCATAGCGACGAACGCGACATGTTCCCGGAATTTGCGCGAGCCGTACGGATTATTCGGCCCAAGGCGATACTCGTGGAAAACGTGCGCGGCCTCATGCGCCCGGGCTTTGCCAAATATTTCTCCTACTTGGTTCTGCAGCTAACCTATCCCGAGATCGCGCCGAAAAGAGAGGAAGACTGGCGGGAGCATCTATCCCGTTTGGAGCGGTACCACACTTTGGGCCGACCAACCGGCCTACATTATCAGGTAGTGCATCGCGTTCTGAACGCGGCGGATTATGGGGTTCCGCAGCTGCGAGACCGCGTGTTGATTGTAGGGTTCCGGTCGGACTTGGGCGTCGAATGGTCGTTCCCTCAACCGACTCATTCGCGTGACGAGTTACTGTTTGATCAGTGGGTGAGCGAAAAATACTGGGCTCGACATAAGATCAGCCGAAACCGACGACCAGCTTTGCCAGTCGGTTTGGCTGATAAAGTCATGGAATTAAGCGATTTGGCGATACACATTCGCAAACCATGGCGGACTGTGCGCGATGCAATCTCGGATTTGCCACCACCCTCGCGCGGAGACCCGCGAATTCCTAATCACCAGTTTCAGCCAGGCGCGCGGCCCTATTTAGGCCACACCGGGAGCTTTTATGACTGGCCAGCGAAGACTTTGAAGGCGGGGGTTCACGGAGTTCCAGGTGGCGAGAACATGCTGAGACTAGATGATGGAACGATGCGTTATTTCTCCGTGCGAGAGGCCGCCAGACTTCAAGCTTTTCCTGACGAATACATCTTCGCTGGTGCTTGGAGTGAGAACATGCGCCAGTTGGGTAACGCTGTGCCGGTGACACTAGCGGAGACCGTGGCACGCAATATCAGGACGCAGCTCGCCAGCCAATGTTCCCGTCTCATCGACTTACGGGTTTGAAACAGCTTGTCTGTTCCGTACGATCCGCCCCCACATTATTTCAACCCGGATGATAAGCGGGCATATCTGCTGATGGCGTTCACTCGCACGGAGTTCGTACCTCTTGCGATACCAAGCGATGGTTCGAACAGATTCGGAATTTATTCATTTCCGAGCAGGCCCGGCATCTATGCATTGTATCTCAACAAGGTCCCGCTCTCCGAAGTTCTCGCGATTCGGCAACGCTCCAAAGAACTCACGACGGAAGCTCTTTCCCGGCTCGAATTTGGACTGGTTTACGTTGGCAAGACCTCTGGAAATGGAACCCTGCGTCAGAGACTTCGAACTCATTTCAATAAATTGCAATCTCGCGAGAACATTTCTGTCGACCGAATAATCTGCCGTTACCTTGAGATCGAGCACGATTGGAACGTTCTGTTTGCGGAACACCACTTGATCGAAGCGACTGAAATCACTGAAACCCCGCCACCACCGTGGAACACGAATGGCTTTGGCAGCAATACACCGGGCCGCGGCAGGCCCGGGTTTCGTCAGAAATCTGCGAGCCATTTCGACGTTCTTTACCCACTCAAACCCGGTCCCCGCTAATTCTACTAAGGCAGATTGGTGGCCCAATAGTCATCGCTGGGGCTGGATTTCCAACGACAGCCAGCTTAGTGCCATCGGATTTTTGGGCGATGCACATCCCCATTGCTGATGCGCCAGGCCATTGTCAGTACTGAACGCGACTTCCACCTGGGCTTTGAAATTCAGCGGCCCGGCCATCCTCACAGTTTGACATTCCGCAAGCGTGGTTGAGGCTGGAAACACTCCCAAGGCTTGCGGAGGCAGCGCGTCGGTCGCAACCGGACCGCCCGGTGTGTCAACCCAGGCCACCGCTCCGTCATGCGGCCGGCCCAGCGCGTTGCCGAACAGCGCGTAGCACACCTTTACCAGGGAAGACCCGCGTGAGACCGCGACCGGCACCGACAATCCACTCACCGCGCATAACGCATTACCCGAGGGCACACTGGTATTGCTCGACGGCGGACTGCTGAGCGCCTGACAATCGCATGTCGAGGATGAGGCCGAACTGAAAGATTGAGCAAAGGCGCTTGGAATTGATTGAGCACCGAGCCAAATGGCCGTCAAGGCGATGACCATCGCGCGCGGGATCTTCATGGCATTACTCCTTGAGGGTGGACCGGCTTGACTGTGCTTCCGGCCACTTCCTATAGTGGCCTTCTGAAGTCCAGTAATCAGCAGGTTCTTTGGCGCGAATCGGAAAAAATAGCGAACTTGCAAGAAGTGTAGCGATTCGCGGCGCGGTGAAAAAAGTAATTGATTCGGTGCGGCGCTGACGGTCGTTTTTGGTGTATAAGCAAAGTCTTAAAGCAAAGTGACGGGCGAAAAGTTAATCGCCACTTCGAAGGCCAACTAAGCCAGACAATGCGAGGACCGCGCGGGGTGTACAAGCCGCGCGCCCTTTGTTAGAGGTGCGACATGACGCAACTTGAAGCTGCGCGCAACGCAATTATCACGAATCAGATGGCCGAAGTCGCCGAGGACGAGGGGCTAGCCCCTGAAGAAATTCGCTCCCTCGTCGCCACCGGCGAGGCGGTCATACCACATAATTTGCATCACGATTTCCGCGCGATCGGAATCGGCCGCAAGCTCAGGACCAAGGTCAACGCCAATATCGGCGCCTCGAACTTCCATCAGTTGCTCGACGAGGAAGTCGAGAAGCTCTACACGGCGGTGCGTTTTGGCGCCGACTCCGTGATGGACCTGTCCACTGGCACTGACCTCGACAAAATCCGCGTTGAGTTGCTTTCACGTGCGCCCGTGATGGTGGGCACGGTGCCGATTTACCATGTCGCCTCCGAGCGTTCGATCATGGACCTCGAGGCGCCGTTCTTCCTGGAAATTATCGAACGCCAGGCGCGTCAGGGGGTCGATTACATGACGCTTCATTGCGGTGTCACGCGTGAGAGCGTGCGCCGCCTGAGAGGCCATCAGCGTATCGAGGGCATTGTCTCGCGCGGCGGTGCGCTGTTGGCGTCATGGATCGAACGGACTGGCAATGAGAATCCGCTGTACGAGCATTTCGACGAAGTATGCGCGATCCTGCGCGAACACGACGTGACGATCTCGCTCGGCGACGGCTTGCGCCCCGGCGCCACCGGCGACGCGACCGATCGCGGGCAATTGGGCGAATTGCTGGTGCTCGGCGAGCTTACCGAACGCGCGCGCACGATGGGCGTACAGGTGATGATCGAGGGACCCGGCCACGTTCCGCTGGATCAGATCGAAGCGAACGTCAAGCTCGAAAAGCGGGTATGCGGCGGCGCGCCCTTTTATGTCCTGGGGCCGCTGACCTGCGACGTGGCGCCCGGTTACGACCATATCACGGGTGCGATTGGGGGCGCGGTCGCCTCGGCCGCCGGCACGGATTTCCTCTGCTATGTGACCCCGGCGGAGCATCTGCGGCTGCCTGACATCAACGATGTGCGCGAGGGCGTTATCGCCACTCGTATCGCGGCCCATTCGGGCGACCTTGTGAAAGGTGTGCGCGCGGCCAAGGTCTGGAATGATCAGATGTCGCGCTATCGCAAGGCTCTTAATTGGGAAGGGATGTATG
>JBOHWM010000625.1:0-4019 GCA_050736555.1 Binataceae bacterium (SeqCode) | reverse complement strand
GGCCATCCGCAGTTAGCCTATTTAAGCATCAAATCGCGCGGCGCGCGCCGTTGGCGATGCGTAACTCTAAAATATGCGCTGGACCGCTAAACGGTTACATATTGCCGGAGTGATTCGAAGAACCACCGCCTGCGCCGCCTGTATCACTGCCTCCCATGCCATTGCCACCTGTTTCTCCGGCTCCCGTACCATTGTGGCTCTCACCGGACGGTGCGTTCACACCAGCCGGCGGATTATCACTCGACGCGGCAGGCGCCTTCGCAGCTCCACCCCCTGACGTTGCGGAACTGGAACTTGACTCACTATGAGCCGCGGCTTTGTGCCGCATCATATGGTGGTGACGCCACGCATGGTGACCCGTTGTGACACCCGGCGCAAGCGACAGGAAATTGCCGGGGTTCTGTTCCATGGCGGTTTGTAGCCCCGGATGATTATTGAACAATTCAAGCAACGCCGGATTTTTGGCCTGAAAGCCGCGACTGTGCAGCAGCCGCGGATTATGGCTTAGCCGGCGCACAATTTCGGGGTGCTCGGATTGGAACTCACTGAAGGCCTTGTATTCAGACATAGGTAAGTCGCTGGCCGGCGCGCCTCCAGAGACGATGGTGACTTGCGGCGGCGGCGACGGCGGTGCGGACTGGGCGAATCCCACCGTTGAAAACGCGAACGGACCCGCGATGAGGCCGGCGGCGACGAGCGACAATCCACGTTTCATGATCTTTTCCTCCTTTAGGTATCGGCTAGTTGAGGATCGGCTTTTGGTAGGTCAAAAGCCCGGTTCGAAGACACGCCCCGCGCAACCCGAAGGGGCGCCGCCGATGTCTGTGGTCTCAGTTTATGGTGCCCCAAGTCGCTGAGGCATTCCACCGCCTGAAAGAGAAAACAAGAGCACGGATTTATCGCCGCGGCAGGCGTCGGACCAGCAGTTCCCAAGGCGTCGCCGAGCAGGCGAAATGGCAGCATAATGATGGTAGCGGCCGCCCGCGCGGTTTGATCCACTGCTGAGCCACGTACTGTGCCGAACCAGCACGGCCATGCCACAGCCGTGAAATCCATAGGCTCTAGCGAAACGCTCCGGCTTCGAGCGAGCACACTAGGCGGAGTCGAGTGGACAAGTCTGCGAGTCGCGTCGAAAGAAGGACGAGCCTGTGAGGTGCGTTAAAGATGTATGCTGTTGGAGCATGAGCCGCGGATATGCTAGACGCCTATTAACGGATAGCTGATGGGGTGGTTCAAAAGGCGGGTCGTCGTCCTTTGGGCTCGGCTATTTGTCCTCTTCCTTGGGGAAGGGCAAATCACATATGACGGGGCTTCCATGCGAGAAGGGCGTTACCGTTACGTTTTAAATGCCGTGGTCGCGGCGTTGCTGTTGATGGGATGTGCGGGGTGTAGTCACGGTCAAGCGGCTTCAAACACCGCATCACAATTGATCCTTGAGACCAACCCAGGCACGCATACTGTGGAACTGTTCAAAATTGATGCGAAAGGTGACGCGCCACCACTGGCTGTTATCAAAGAAGATGCCTCTGACCAGCCGATTGACGTCTCGACCGACCTGACAGGGCAAATCTTCGTGGCCAACGCTAACGGCAATGTCAAGGTTTACGTAGGCCACAATCATCAGCTTCGGCACGTGCGGACTATCGAAGGACCCCATACCGGGCTTTTTCATCCGACCGGTATCGCCTCGGATATCGGCGGCGACTTTTATGTTTGTGAAACCGGCGCTCCCGGTGGCGCGCGGGTGGAATGGTTCGCGGCCGGGCTGAACGGCAATATCCTGCCGGATTGGAAACTGATGGGGCCGCAAACCGGGATTACAGACCCCCGCGGGATTGCTCTCGACGGCTCCGGACGCGTCTATATCGCCGACGCGGGCAAAAACGCGGTGCTGGTCTTCGACTCCGACCCCAAGGGCGATACCGCACCGTTCACGACGCTTACGCAGGGGCTGCACACACCGCAGCGTGTGGCGGTCGACATGGACTTGAACGTTTATGTCACCAACGCGGACGGCAGCGTCGTGATGTACGTTCCGACCGGTCCGCAAAGCTGGGACTTTGGCGCCCGCTTCACCAGTCCGGCGATAAGCAAGCCGCAGGGAATCGCGGTCGATGCGGCAGGGCGGGTCGCAGTCGCCAGTTCCGGCACGGACAGCATCCTGTTCTTCGCGCCCAATGCCAAAGGTGTGGTGATGCCGGTGCAGGACTTGCGCGGCCCCACGCGGATGACTCCGGTAGGCCTCAAGATTACGCAGTAACGGGTTCACCGCCGCTTCACGATTATTTTTCTCGGTGATTTACACCGCCAGTCTCTCAGACCGGCTCGGCGTAGCTGATTAACTCGAGCAGATTCCCATCGGGATCGCGAAAATACACGCTCGTCCCTTTGCCGCGTCCGCCCAGCCGCATCACCGGGCCTTCTATGATCGCGATTTTATGCCGCTTGAGATGCTCGACCGCGGTGGCAATGGTGCCCGGCCAGACGAAACAATAATCGCCGCCGCCGATCATCGGATGGGCGGCTTTTAGCGTGATCGTGTTGTCCGGCGGGTGCAGATTGAATTTCTGGCGCCCGAAGCTGACGCTGACCACGAGCGCTTTGCCCGCCCGCCACTTCTCCAGTCCGAGTGTCTTGGCGCCCAGCACGCGCTGATAAAATTCGACCGCGCGCTCGATGTCTCCGACCGGCATGGCGACATGATCGAATTCAATTTCGGCTTCCATCACGAGTCCTCCACGAGGCTTGCCGCATACCGATCCAATGAAAGAAAAAGCGGGACCGGCCAATAATGCGACGGTCCCGCAAGTTAGCCACGCGCGTTGTGGATCAGGCCAAACCGCGTACTTTTTTGAAAGCTTCGCGTCCGAGGCACTTTTGCAGCCAAGCTCCAGCCGTCGGCGTCGCCGACATATTAATTTTGGCCAAAACCGCAAAGCTCAGGATGGCGGCAACGTTGAGGTCGGCGATAGTGAACTCCCGGCCCAGCAGATAATCGCGTCCTTTGAGCACACCGTCGAGCACGCCCAGCGGCTTCTTGAATGTCTCGGCCGCGTTCGTCGCCGCCTTTTCGTCCCTTTGGTCGGGTGGCGCGAGCAGGCGATTGACCAGGATGGTGAGCAACGGCGGTTCGGCTTCCGTCATGCCCCAGAAACTCCATTTGTAAGCCTGCCCGCGCTCCTGAATTGACGAGGGTGCAAACGGCGCCTTGCCGTATTTTTCCGCAAGATAAAGGTTGATCGCCATCGATTCCCAGATAACGTTGCCATCGTCGTCGAGGATCGGAATGTGGCCGTTCGGATTAAGGCTGGCCTGCTCTTTGGCTTTGGGAACTTCGACCGGGACGTGCTCGTATTTGAGTCCCAGTTCTTCGAGCGCCCACAGTGATCGTGCCGAACGTGACTTGGACGTGCCATATAGTTTCAGCATCTAGAATTCCCTCCGGGTAACCGCAAATGAACTGCCACACAGCGTAGCGCGGATTCTTTTGTTTAGCGCGCCGTGCTGGTCGCGTACAACCTTAAAGGGCGACGGTTTAAAAACGTCATCGCGGACGCGCTCGTCCCAGGCTTTTCCACTTCGTACCGGTTTCACGGATTTTTCGATTTGGTGATAGCTCTCTACTCGCATAAATCCTGGCGTGGCAAACCAGGCACGGCGTAACCGGTATATTCGCAAGCCGCTGGAAAGTGAAAATCGGCCCACTGTTGGCCGGCTTGGAACATCAGGAAATCCCACCCAGCGCAGTTACGTCCGCAAGACTCTATGCTTTGAGTATTTGCCCTGGAAAGTAGCAAACGGACCGCTGTGAAAAATTTGCAAGGCGGACCGCTGATGCGCTAATCGGTGCATTAGCCGCCTGGCCCCTCGTTTCGAAGCCAGCTATGTGCAGTCGGGTGCGGCCAACCAGCACGAGGTGAATGATGGAGTTTCGCAATCTTGGCAAGTCCGGACTCAAGGTGTCGCTGGCCGGACTTGGATGCAACAACTTCGGGATGCGGATTGACAAAGAGCGGGCG
>JBOHWM010000624.1:0-4495 GCA_050736555.1 Binataceae bacterium (SeqCode) | reverse complement strand
ATGGAGCGCAGGATCACGATGAAGTCGTACGGCAGAGGCCGGCGGTATTTTTTGCCGCCGGGTGAGGACCTTACGCGAGCTTGGCGAGCGCTATCTTCGGTTGTTCTACTGATTCCAAAAAAAGGCTGGTCCGCGTCAGAATCGCGCGGGCCAGCATAATGTTCCCCACCTGGCGCTTCACGCCATCTTGTCCCGGACCGGGAGAGGAATTATTAAGAGGCGGCGCGCGTTTGCCGATGGTCGCCTAAGCCACCATAAAAATCGATAAAGCGATTCCGCTCGCCTTCCCAGGTATAGCGCGGCAAGACTTTCTGAGCGCTGGCGATTTTCTTGCGCACCAACGACGGTTGTTGCCACAGCAGCAATATCTGCCGCGCCATGTCTTCAGGATCGTCGGGTCTGAAGTAGAAAATCGCATCGTCGGGAAAATAGCGCTCGATCGTCCGCGTGCGGCTGCAAATTACGGGCAAACCCTGGGTGAGAAATTCGATGACTTTGGTGGCGAAGTACAATTCGCCGAAGACACCCGCCTGATGGGTCGAAATACCGACGTCGGCGCGGCACATCACCTCGCGAACCTGCTCGATCCTGACGGTGCCCAGGAACTCAACCCGATCTTCAATTCCCAGTCGCTGAACCAGGCTACGAACATCCTCCAACCGGTTGCCGCCACCCAGAATTTGCAGTTTTAAGCCGGGAATGCTTTTCGCCGCCAACGCGACAGCTCTGACCGCCGTATCGAGACGGTAATGATCAGTAACGGTGCCGCTGTAGAGGAGCTTGAGTTCGCCTGCTTGACGCGGCCACGGCGCCATCTCACCCTCGTGGATACGAGGAAAATAGCGGTCATCCGGAAAATTATGCAGGATAAAGATTTTGTCGGGCGGTACGCCCTTGTCCTGCAGATTCTCGCGCATGGTGTCGCTTACCGACACCACCCTGTCGGCCAGGCCATAGCTGAAACTCTCCTGCCAGCGCAGGATTTTTGGCACCAGTTCGCTTTTCTTCCCAGGATGCGTCGAACGATAAAGCTCCACCATCGGATCGTGCACATCAAGCACGAGACTGGCGCCGCTCCATTTGGGGATGATGCCGGCTAACACCAGGATATCCGGCATATTATGGACATGCACGGTGTCGTAATGGTTCCTCAAATGTAGCGCGAGCAATTTCCACGCGCCCATCACGGTCAGCGCGCCATATTCGAAAAAATAGCGAAACTGCCCGGCGCGCTTGCGTGAGAGTGGAAGCCGATATACCCGCACACCGCCCGGCATGATCTCGCGGCGCGGCTCGGGCCGTTCGCCCGGGCGCGGCGGCCTGCGCAGGCAGACGACGTCAACCTGATAGCCCGCGCTGGCCAGCGATTCGGCTTCTCGGCGAACGCGTCCGTCACCCGCATAATACCCGTGAAGCAGCATGGCCACGCGCCGAGCGGGCGTCCTAGTTTCCATACCGGTTCTCCAGGTCATCGATGATCTTCAAGTATGCGTGACCGTCGCCAAAGATGTTGGGATGGTCCGTGCGCGCCTCGAAGCTGTTGATCAGCGATGCGATCCGCTCGGGATCGGGCCCGGTCAGCACCTTCCAGCCGGCTTTGGAAATATCGGGGAACCAGGATAGTTCGATGAGCACGATGCAAGGTTTGTAGAGCAGATAAGCTTCACGCCGCACCCCGCCGGAATCGGTCAGAATCTTCGACGCGCCGGCCGCCAGCTTGATAAAATCCACGTAGCCGACCGGCTTGATAACTTCCACCTGCGACTGGGCCAGCCGCCGCATCAAGCCAAAACCTTCGAGTTGCTTGCGGGTGCGCGGATGCACGGGGAAAATGATGCGTTGATGCGCGCGGATCAGACCTTCGACGATCGCTTCAAGACGGCACGAACTGAGTACGTTTTCCTGGCGATGAAGCGTGAGCAGCATATAGTCGCCACGTGTGGGCGTGATGCCGTGGGCGCTTAGAATATACTGTAATGCGTCATTCATCAGATCGCCGGAATGGACCACTCGGCGCGCTTCATACCCCTCTCTGTACAAGGTGTCCGCATCATGTTGCGTGCAACAGTAAATCACGTCGGCGAGCACGTCCGAAACGCGGCGATTGATCTCTTCCGGATTATAGCGATCACATGAACGAATCCCACCTTCCACATGCGCGAATGGAAGGGCGAGTTTGCTCGCCGCCACCGCCGCCGACAAGGTCGAATTCACATCTCCATAACTCAGTACGAAATCGGGTCGGTTCTCCTGTAATAACTCGCCCAGCCGGACCATCACGTCCGCGGTGAATTGCAGATTACCCGTATTCTCGATGTTGAGAAAATAATCGGGTTTCGGCAGGGCGAAATCTTCGAAGAATACCTGCGACATTTCGTAGTCATAATGCTGCCCAGTATGGACGAAAATTTCTTTGATGCCGCGGCGCCGGCATTCACGATTGATCAGGAACTCCTTGACGAAATTGGGGCGCGTACCGACTATCGAATAAAATATCATGCGCACGCCGCCCTTGCTCTCACGATGCCGAACGGATTCAAGTTTGAATGAGTATAAGCCGCTCGGAGTCGAAAGCCGATGGCCACTGAGCTAAGGCGCGTGAAGTGCATAGAATTTATTTTCCTGGCCGGGTTCGTTAAAGATCGCGACAGTGAAGTGGTCTTGGGCATGCGATAAGGCGGCCCTTCATTCGCGACGATCATCAATCCCAGACCGACTCGCGAAGAAGAAGCCTGCGCAGTTGTTGTTGACGTATGAACCGCACCAGTTCCGGCGAGGCGCCGCGTGGCAGACGCTTCAAATAACCTTCACAATAGCCGGCCACCATCAACAGACTGCCAATCAGCGCGGGGCGCGCCCACACCCGGCGCGCCGCGCGAGCCAGCATGAAAATTGGCGAATAGCCGACCCGGTAGGCGGCTCGGCCGGTATTGAAGCGACCCACATAAAGACCGCCGGCGCTGCCTTGAGGCCGATGATGATAGGCGTTGATATGGGGAAAACTTCGCGTCTTGAAACCCCGCATCATGGCGCTGGCCTCGTCGATCGCGTCCCATCCCTGACCGCCTTCCAGGCCGCCGATCGCGGCAAAACACGCGGTCGAATACATCTTCACCGCCCCGCGCGTGTGGTAGAGCGGAAGCCGGACCTGCCGCCATCCGCCATCTTTCGACGGCTCACTCAACATGGCGCCCGCGATTCCCAGCTTGTCGTTGCGGGCGAATTCAGCCATCAGGAGCTCGACCATGTTTTCGGGAAACGTGAGGTCGGCGTCGAGACGCAAAATAAAATCGTGCGCGGCCCATACGCTCTCGGGCAAAAAGCGCATGATCACTGACTCGCCGCCGAGTTCACGCGGGCGGTCGCGTGGCAGATGATGCGGATCTATCCAAGGATACTTCACCGCCGCCGCATCGAGCAGTTGCCCGGTTCCATCAACCGAGCCGTCATCGACGATGATCCAACGCGCCGGTTTGACCGTCTGCGCCGTCATCGAAGCCATCATTCCCGGCAACAGCTTCTCTTCATCCCTCGCCGGCGTGATAGCGACGTACGTTTTCATGCTGTCTGCTGCTTTAAGCAAAACTTGAGCCGAGCCGTCACCGATGGAAACCGATGGAAACAATCCCTCAGGTAGATCGAACTGCGAGGCAAAATGGTGCGCTTGCCGAAGCTATATCCAACCAAAAGCCATTTCGGCCAGCCACCCTCGACTGCCTGTTTGCGCGGCGGCCATGACCGGGCACCGCGTCAGGCTTTGCGTAATTTGGTAGAATGTGGGTAAGACCGCAGGCGCCGCGAGGATGGAGAAAACGCGCCGAAATGGCTGAGATCGCCATGTAGGACTGCTCAAGATGAGGCTCACAGTTTGAAGGCGAGGTGATTACGAAGAGAGAATCAGATGCGACATCAAGCTAGGGATATCGGCCGTTCGCTTCGCGATCGCTTGCGCCACCATGCGTAGAGTGGTGGCAACAATAAAAAGATCACAAGAACTGTCGTGACCATGCCTCCGACTACTGGCGCGGCGATGCGTCGCATCAGGGTCGCGCCAGATCCGTCGCCCCAGAAAATCGGCAATAACCCCAATGTCAGTAGCGCTAAAACCATTATCCGCGGTCGCATGCGATCGACCGCCGCTCGGATCACCGCCGCGTCGATTTCAGCCGCGTTCAGCGCCGCGCCTTTGGCTGCGGCTTCGTCCTTGAGCCCATTGATTATATAGATGAGCATCACCACGCCACCCTCAACCGCGAACCCGATAAGCACCAGCATGCCCATCCAGGCCGCGATACTCAGGTTGTAGCCGAGGAGATAGAGCATCCAGATTCCACCGCTGGCGGCGAAAGGCAGGCAGATCATCACGATTAGCGATTCGCCAATCGCGCCGAAATTCAGATAGAGGATGAAGAACGTTATTAGAATTGCGATCGGCGTTAAATATGCCAAGGTTTTGACCGCTTCCTGAAGGTATAGATACTCGCCACTCCACTCC
>JBOHWM010000623.1:0-1566 GCA_050736555.1 Binataceae bacterium (SeqCode) | reverse complement strand
CAATCTGATAGGGACCATAAAGCAACGGGTAGCGAAAATGGGTCGCATGCGGATGGTGCTGAAAAACCGCCGTTTCTGTCTGTACAACCCGCCATCCCTTGCCATCCTCTTCTTCGCGAGTGAGCAGCGGCGCGGTCTCCGGTGTGGGCAAAGCCATGCCGCGCGGATGCAGTACGGCGGGATTCATGTAGCCGCGATAGGCGGGCGTGCCGCCAATGGACATGAAGCGCCCGGTGCGTCCGGCCATGATTTCCGCGATGCGCCGCAGCCTGCCATAGGCCGCGATAGTGAGATCGAAGCTTCGAGTGCCCAGCGCGCCACATAATGCGTCCGCCGAAAACGGGTCGGTATGGATGTGTTCGACCGTCGGCGGGATTTCATCCACCTCGTGGTTGCCGGTGTGAAGGATCGCGACCTGGTAGCCGCGATCGAGCAGGCCGTTGACGATGAGATGACCGCTCGGGCCGGTCCCTCCAATCACAAGCGCTTTCAATGTTGCTGTCCTCGCACGCGGCGAATCCTAGAACGTGGGTAGATGCTGGATGTCCTTGTACTTGTAGTAGCCGGGGCCGACACCGTACTCCATGATGCCGAAGCCGATATCGTTACCACAACGCCATTCGATGAGGTGATCGCTGAGCGTGCTCGCTTCGGCGAGAACGGCCGGATCATTTAAATCCCAGACCTCGTACTCGCAGTGGAATGCGCCCTTATTGTCGCCGTGATACCAACCGCGGTAACCGCCGTAGCCGCCGCCCTTAAGATGCCATCGCGGCGGGTGGGTCACGAATGAGACTTCGCGCTTTTCGCCATTTTTGAAATGGAGGAGAACATCGCCGCCCACAAGCGTCTGCACCGCGCCGGTCGCGTCCCAGCGAAACTCCTGCTCCGTGCTTTCCAGCAGCCATCCCGGGTCGGGCGTGGCGCCAAACGGAGCCACCTTTTCTCCACTGAGATGGCTGTACTTGCCCGCTCCACGTTCAACGAAACGCCAATGCAGCGCGTAGTCAGGGAATTGCGCGACCGACCAACTGAACAAAAATGGCGCGAAGGTGGTGCGCTTCGAGTCGGAGGCGTCGGTCCTGAGCGCACGGCGCGTGCCCCACGAGCGATCGCGATGCGCCCACCAGCGGTCTTCACTCAACGCGAATGTCTTGCCGCCAAATTGCAGATTGCCGCGCACCCGTCCGACCTGGTCGAAACGCGAGATGTCCTGGACAACCTTGCCGCCACTTTGACGGAAATCATGCTCCTCTTCATGCGGATTCATGCTCGCCAGCCATTCGAGATCCAGGCGCAGGCTCGACGGATTGTCGCCGAGTTTAAGACGGAAGCGCTTTAGCCCCTCGAGCAATTCGACCTCAAGCGGCCCAATCTTCACCTCGTCGATATGCGGGCGCAAGGTGCGTGAGGCGCGAAAATTGTATTGCTTGCCCTGATGCCAGACGGTGACGAAGCCGTCCTGGACGTTTTTGTTGGGGTACTGCCCCACGCCGAATCCGATGATCGTGTCCTTGTCGCGAATATCGTAGATGCTAACGTAGATGCGTTCGGTCCATTCGGGAC
>JBOHWM010000622.1:0-4577 GCA_050736555.1 Binataceae bacterium (SeqCode) | reverse complement strand
TTCCAGCATCTGTAGCCGGCGCACCTCACTCGGCGATCGCCCCGCCACCCGCGCCAAAGCCTCCAGCATCAAACCTTCACTCATCCCATGGCGCATCTCGCCAATTAGAATCTTGCTCAGATATTTGCCTTCCAGCGTTGAAGCTTGCTCGAACAGAGTGCGCAACGCGTCGAGCCTCCTTCTCCGCGAATTGCGCCCTTCGATACTGGCAAGTTCACTCAACGTCCGCGCGACCTCGGTGATGGTGAGAGTTGGTTCCGGATCGGGCGACCGTAAGCGCAGCAGCATTTCTATCGCCTCGCCAAAATCGGCCGCCGCGGCGAAAATGTCCTCGCCCGGGTCTTCCCCTCCAACCATCGACGCGACCACCTTCCAGATCGTGCGGCCGCTCACGTTGGGAGGCTTATCACCCTGCTCCAAAGCCCGCCCAACCATGAAGCGCGCTGCCACCTCGGCCTCGTTGACTTCCAGTTGAGCCAAAAATGTCGCGGCCAAGCCGGCAATTTGCAGACGGCTTTGCGTTTGGCCAAGCGACTGACACACGATCGCGAAGTCGTAGAAGGAAGCCACGATGTCAGATTAGCTTCAGTCGCCGCATTTTGCAGCGCATCGCGGGCCAGTGACACCTTCGTCAGAGTTGCGGACCGAGACAATAGCCGTGTGTTTTCAGAAAGCTGAGTGATCGTGAATCAAGTGGCGGCCCGGACGGATGACCGGAGTTGAGCACCTGTCCCGCCTGAGGGTCGAGGTCCACCATAATGCCTTCGTCGGTTAGCGCCCACGCTCGCGCATAGACAACCTTCATTGTGTTCGGGCGGTAATAGCATGCAACCTTGAGCGCGGCACCGCCCGGTATCTGAAACGGCGTCGCGAATGCCAGCAGATTGGACGGATTTTGCGCACTCTTGCCCTTTACAGCATCGGGGAAATACAGCGACGGTCGATTGCGCGACTCCTCCTGGCAAATCCTGACCGCATCCACGCGGCATTGTGTTTCGGCTTTGGGCGGCGCGATTTGAGAAGCCGTGCGCGTGGCTTGGCGATTCCCTATTAAATCTCCCGCTTGACCGCGGCCCGCACACGAAGACAATAGGGCCGCCATCGCGGCAAAGACGGAGATACCAACCCAAGCGCGCAGATGCCTAATCACGCTTCTTTGCTAACAGGGATTGCTCGTTCGCGCGAGCCATCCCTTCGCTACTTCAGCGGCTGTGGCAAGATGGAAGACAACTTGTTAACCACGGCCGAGAATCGCACGCGCAATCGCGAACCGATGTACCTCGGAGGGTCCATCGTAAATGCGAAAGGGCCGAATATCCCGGTAGATTCGTTCAACCACGGTGTCGTCAGTGATGCCCATGCCGCCCAAAATCTGCAGGGAGCGATCCACCACCCGGCCCAGAGCTTCTGAGCAAAAGACTTTATACATGCTCGTTTCGAGACGCGCTTGCTGGCCATCGTCGAGCATCCACGCCGCATTCCAGACAGCCAGGCGGCACATCTGAAGCTCGATTTGATTGTCGGCGAGCATAAAGCCGACTCCCTGATGCTCGCCAATCGGACGCCCAAACGCGTGGCGCTTGCGTGCGTAGTCGAGCGCGATCGCATGGCAGCGGCGCGCCGCTCCCAGCCATCGCATGCAATGGGTCAGGCGGGCCGGCGCGAGCCGCACCTGAGCATAACGAAAGCCCTTGCCGACTTCGCCGAGGATACGATCGGCGCCCACCCTCACGTCACGAAATTCGACTTCGGCATGGCCTCCCGGAGAATTGCTATCCAGGGTGTTGAGGATACGTTTGATGGAAAAGCCCGGCGCGTCCATATCGACTAAGAACATCGTGGCGCCGAGGTCGCGACCGTCCGCGCTTTCGGTCCGCGCCATCACGATATTCAGGCTGGCTCCCGACGCTCCGGTGATCAGCCATTTACGTCCATTGATCACATAATCGTCGCCGGCCCGGCGCGCCGTGGTCTTGAGCATGCTCGGATCGGAGCCTGCTCCGCCCTCGGGCTCGGTCATGGAAAAGATTGTGCGAATTTCGCCGCGCACCAGCGGCTTGAGCCAGCGCTCCTTCTGCGCCGGTGAGGCCACTCGATGAAGCAGGTTGGTGTTGCCCTCGTCCGGCGCCTGGATATTCAGGGCAAGTGGCCCCAATGGAGACCATCCGGCGGCTTCAAACACCACCGCCATCGAGCGATGGTCCAGTCCGAGACCGCCGAATTCTTTGGGTCCATGAGGAGAAAGCAGCCCAGCGGCACGCGCCTTATCAACCATCTCGCGCCGCAAAGACTCGTCGGGCCCATGCGGTCCCTGGCGCGGATCTCTTTCGAGCGGAACAATTTGCTCAGCGATAAAATTCTCGACTTTGTGGGACAAAGCCAGGAGTTCGGTGGGAAGAGAAAAATCAATCATTCAAGCGCTCCTGAATTCCACACACTTTACGGTCAGCGAAGAGCGTTGCCGGCTACGTCAACGCTCATCGGCGTGAGGCGCCTGTCCGTTGTGATGCACGTTTGAGTTGAATACATCCATCGGCACGAGTGGTGGGCGCCGGCGTTGTTTAAGCTGCTCGAGTTCAGACTGGGCCTTGGCTTCCGCATTTTGCGCCCGAATCCGCTCGAGCTTGCGATCGACTTCCGCATCGTGAATCTCGCGGTTAACGCCCGCTTCCGTCAGCATCCGCTCGATCGACTCGCGGACCTCCTGCAAGCCGCGCAAATCCTCGTCGTAGGAGACTTCTTCGAGCGCGCGTTCAACGCGCAGGCGTGCTTGAGCGTTGCGCAGGCGCGCCAGCATCCTGACCTTTTCCACTTTGAGCTTATCGATTTCGCTCTTGAAGCCGACCAGATTCTTCTTGGCGTCCTCAGCCTCGGCGGTGAGTTGATTGAGTTCCTCGCGCACACGCGAGCAATCGGCTTCGAGCTCATGCTTGCGGCGGATCAGCAGCAGCGCGCATTGATCTTCGTTGAGATCGGCCGCCTGCCCCGCCTGTTCGGCGACTTCGGCGAGTTGCGCGGTTTTTTCCTTGAGTTCGCTTTCGAGCTTGTTGCGCATGTAGATCACGCCTGCGGCGGCACTCTTGAGCTGCTGGTAGCGGCGTACGCGATCCGAAATCGCGGCTTCATAGACGGCTTCCGGATCACGCATCTCGCGCGACTTGATCCAGCGGCTGAATTTTCCGCCGATAAGACTGAACAGCCTCGAAATACCCATGTTGCTTCTCCTTGATAAGCGGCGATGCCGCTCAGGTTCATTCATCATCGCTTTTGAGCCCGAGGGCATTAACGCCGATGCCGAGCTCGCGCATTTTCTGCTGAAAATTTTGCCGGTACATCCCGGCGCGTTCGGCCGCGCGCGAGATATTGCCGCCGGTCGCTTTGAGCGCGCTGATAAAGAACTCGCGCTCCCATTGGGCGACGAATTTCTCCTTGGCTTCGCGAAACTTCATCTCGCCAGTCACCGCTGTTTGAGGCGAAGCCGCGCCTGGCGGACCTTCAGTATCTTCATCGCCCGCGTTTGAGATCGTGTCCGATAATTCGGTTTCGCCACCGAGCAGTTCGGCGGGAGTAATCGTCGTTCCGGCGGAAAGAATCACCGCCTGCTCGAGCGCGGCTCTGAGCGAGCGCACATTACCGCGCCACGGATTTTCGACGCACAGGCGCATCGCTTCGGGACTCAACGTTTTGGCTGGAGTGCCAAACCGCGCACATGCGTCTTTGAGAAAATGGATCACCAGCGGCGGGATATCCGCGCGCCGCTCGCGCAAGGGCGGGATGCGCACTTCGACCACCTTGACGCGATAATAGAGGTCCTCACGGAAACGTCCATTCGACACCATCGCCTCGAGGTCCTGATTGGTCGCCGCAACGATCCGCACATCGACAGCGAGCGACTGATTGCCGCCGACGCGTTGGAAGCACTTTTCCTGGATCACGCGCAGCAACTTGGCCTGAGTCTCAAGGCCCATATCGCCGATCTCGTCGAGAAACAGCGTGCCGCCGTCAGCCGCTTCAAATTTGCCTTCGCGCCGCGCGATCGCGCCGGTAAAGGCGCCGCGCTCGTGACCGAACAATTCGCTCTCCACCAGTTCGCGTGAAAACGAAGCGCAGTTAACCGCGATAAAGGGGCCGTTCGCACGCGGACTGCGCGCATGAAGTGCTCGTGCGACCAGCTCCTTGCCGGTGCCCGATTCACCGCGTATCAGCACGGTCACATCGGTCGCCGCGACTTTTTCGATCGCCTCGAACACCCGCATCATGGCGCGCGAACGCGCGATCATGTCGGCGAATTGTCCGTTTTCGAGATTGACCTGTTCGACCAGTTGGCCGTAAGCCCTGCGCAGGAGTTGCTTCTCCATCACGTGACGGACCTTGATGCGCAACTCGTCGTTATCGAAGGGCTTGGGCAGATAATCTTCGGCGCCCGCCTTCATCGCCTCGACCGCGATCCGCTGCGTGCCGTAAGCGGTGATCATCAGAACCGCGCATTGCGGCTCTAAACGCTTCACCTCGCGCAACAGGTCGAGTCCGCTCATTCCCTTCATGCTCAGATCGGTGATGATCACGTGGAACAGGCC
>JBOHWM010000621.1:0-2653 GCA_050736555.1 Binataceae bacterium (SeqCode) | reverse complement strand
CGATTACCGGCGGTGAATATACCGGTGGCACGCCGGCGGAGATTATCAAGTTCGATGACGGCCATAACGCCACCAACGCGCGCGCGATTTGGACCAATCCGCAGATTAACGGCGCCAACTACACGCCGTCGCAGACGATTCCGATCAGCAATGAGATGAATCAGATGCGGGTGGTATCAAGCGATTTCGAGCGCCAACCAGGGCTGACGGTGAATAACGGCATCAACTTCGCCAATTTCCCCGCCAGCGTGATCAACGGTGCGAGTTTCTATTGTCCGAACTGCGATCCACCCGCCAATCCGCCGGTGGCGTGTACGTCGGCGGGAACGAAGACCGGGGCGTGGGTGCATGGGATTAACGGCGCGTGGGTCTGCGGGTACTAAGCTTCATCCGCGCGAGTAGGAACTAGCAATGCTGTATGACGCATATGGGCGGCCGGTGCAGACGGAGTTGCTCACGCAAGAGCAGGCCGCGCCGACCATGGCCGGGATCCGCAATATCTATTCGGTCGAGCATCCGTCGATCGGCCTCACGCCGCAAAAGCTGGTCGCGATCCTGCGCCAGGCTGAATATGGCGACCCCTGGTATTACCTCGAGCTGGCCGAGGAGATGGAGGAAAAGGACCTCCATTACCTGGCCGTGCTGCATACGCGCAAGATGGCCGTGTCGCAACTGTCAATCGCAATCGAGGCGGCGAGCGACGATCCCGCGGATGAGGAAGACGCGCAATTCCTGCGCGAGGTCCTGCTGCAGGGCGAGCTCGATGTGCAGCCCGCGATTGTCGACGTGCTCGACGCGCTGGGCAAGGGCTTCAGCGTCACCGAGATCATCTGGAACATGGAGGGGCGCTACTGGATTCCCAAGGCGCTGAAATGGCGCCAGCCGCAATGGTTCATGTTCGACTGGATTTCGGGCGAGGAAATCCTGGTGCGCACGCTGAAGACCTCGGGGCCCGAGATTGGCGCAAACGGCCGCGTCGCGTTTCCCGCCGGCGGTATCAAGGATGACGGCACGGGCGCGCAACTCGGCATCCAGCCAGCCACGGCGCGGCTCACGCCGTTCAAATTCATCACGCACGTCGCGGGCGCGAAATCGGGACTGCCGATTCGCGGCGGCCTGGCGCGGATCGCGGGCTGGGCCTATCTCTTCAAGAATTACGTGCTGAAGGACTGGGTGACATTCGCGGAGATTTTCGGGCAGCCGATGCGCGTCGGCAAGTACGGCTTCGGCGCGACCGAGCAGGACAAGGCCACGCTGCTCAGGGCGGTCGCGAATATCGGCACCGATTGCTCGGCGATTATTCCGGACTCGATGCTGATCGAGTTCATCGAAAATAAGCAGACCAACGCCTCGTCGAAACTCTACCAGGAGTTCTGCGAATACATCGACAACCAGGTCAGCAAGGGCGTGCTGGGGCAGACGCTGTCGACGCAATTGCCGCGCGGGGCGGGCTCGCGGGCGGCGGCGGAAGTGCATGACGCGGTGCGGCGCGATATCGCGACCGATGACGCGCGGCGGCTGTGCGGCACGCTCAACCGCGACTTGATTCGCCCGCTGATTGATCTGAATCGGGGCGTGCGAGCTCGCTATCCAACAATCACCATCGGATTTCCCGACGAGGAAGATCTGAATGTGTTGAGCTCGGCGTTGCAGCCGCTCATCGACCGCGGCATGCGTGTGGCGACCAAAGAGATACGCGACAAGTTCGGCTTGCGCGAGCCGCTGGCCGGCGAAGAGATATTTCATCCGGTCGAGAAGATCGCCAGCCAGACGCCGCCGCCGAATGGGTCACCGGCGGCGACCTCGGACATTTCGACCGCGGACCTGACCCCGCTTTTTACCGACTTCAACGACGATTCAAACCGTCAGCAAATGGCGGCTAAAGGCGCGAACACTAGCGGAGCAAAGCGAAGCGAGCAGGCGAGTTCGCGAGCTGCGTTCCAAAGAAAAGACACGCCGACGCTCGACAAGATTGACCGCTTCGTCGAGCGGCTGCGTAACGAATCGGACGCGGCCATGGCGCCGATCATCCGGCCGTTGCTGGCTGAAATGGGGGCGGCGCGGGATTACGAGGATCTGAAAGCGCGCGTCGTCGCAGCCGTCGCAAAAATGGACGTATCGAAATTCCAGGAGCTGCTTGCGCGCGCCGGCTTCGCCGTCAACGTCGCCGGCAACGTCGGAGTGAGCAAGCGATGACCTACAACTTCACCGCGCTGCTCTACTATGTCGCGGCTGTCGCGCTCCAGGATAATTGCGAACAATCGCAGACCATCATCGACCTGCAACGCTCGATAAGGAGATACCAGAATCGGATTTATTGGCTGAATCGTGGTGAGGCGGCTCCGGAGTCCGATGCATGATTGCGATGAGCATCGAGCATCGCGAGCGCTTTTCCGACCGGCGGCCTGGAGTGCCGGAGAATCCCGGTGGCTGAGAACTATCATGGTGCCGGCGCCGACGACTTTGATTTCACTGCGCTGGCGCCGGAAGACGCGATCTCGTTTTTTCGTAAGAAGGGCTACCAGGTCGGTTTCGATTGGCACGACGTCTGGCAGGACGAGCATGCGCGCGCGTTCACCGTGGCCAAGGCCATGACGGCCGATGTGTTGACGGAGATTCGCCAGGCCGTCGATGAGGCGATCGCGGACGGGAT
>JBOHWM010000620.1:0-2363 GCA_050736555.1 Binataceae bacterium (SeqCode) | reverse complement strand
GGCGCGCTCAGGGGCTTGACCGCGCCTTGGCCGCGCGACACCGGGTGCGATCGCACCGCCCGAGCGTGTTCCTTAACGTAGCTCGCGGAGTCGTAACTCTGAACGCAGTTCGCAGACGCGCATCTTAACGCGCGTCGCGGGCTCCTTAGTTCGCTTCGCCTCCGGCTCCAGTCGTGCCGTTCCGCTTGGTGCGCCCCGTCATGTAGGCGGTTATCCGGCGCAACTCCGGCAACTCCATCCAATAGGCCAGCCCCAAGTATACCACTCCATAAGCTGGCAGCACCGCCAAGCCGGTCAGCCGCGGCCCACCATGCATCGCATGCTTGACCGCGAGGCCCGCCACCGACGCAATCAACGCCATCAGCCACAGCCGCGCCACATAGCCACGGTTCAATCCCGTCCAACCGAGCCGGCGATTGAGCCGCCATCTCAACAACGTGAATTCCAACCAGGCCGCCAGGCCGGCCGAGACCGTGAGGCCCACTACCCCCCATTTCCGCGGAATACCTAATGCCGGCGGCAATAGGATTGCACAGGCGTAGCCCAGCACCAGCGTCACGCTGACGCGAAGGATCGCAAACTTGAAGGGCGTACGCGTGTCCGACAGAGCGTAGTAAGTCGAGTTGTAAAGCCGCACCATCGTCGCCGCCAACATGCCCACCGCCGAGCCTGCCAGAACCGCCCATACGTAGACTGCGTCAGCGTGTGTGAACTCGCCCGATTGAAAGATCAGAGCGACAATCACGTCGCCAATAAACAAAAACGCTGACGCCGACGGCACCACCAAAAAAGAGATTTGGCGCAGGCCGGCGTTGAGCCTCAAGCGCAGCGTCTCGCCGATTCCGTCAGACCCACCGCTGGTCGCGCGCGACATCGCCGGCAGTTCCGCCGCCGCCACCGACATACCAAACAGGCTGATTGGCAACAGGTAGAGAATCTGCGCGTAATTCAGCGCCGCCACGGCGCCGGTGGGCAATAGGCTGGCCAGCAGATTATCGACGTAGCCGCTGAACTGCCCTACTCCACGCCCAGCCACCACCGGCATCAGATTGTTGATGACGGTCTTGAGTGCGGCGCGCGTCCGCGTGAAATTCAGCCGCAAGCGCCGCAAAAGTTTGAGCGTTTGCGGCAATTGCACGAGCACTTGCAAACCAGCTCCCACCACCGCGCCCCAGGCGATATCGATCGCCAATTGTTCCTCGGTACGATGAGGACCGTAAATCACCAGGGTCGCGATAATCGCGAGATTCCACGCCACCGGCGCCGCGTAAGAGGCGAAAAAACGATGATGGCTGTTCAGCACGCCGAGGCACCACGCCGACAACACCAGCAATCCCGCCCCTGGAAACAAGATCTGGACCAGCGTGACGGTCAGGGCGCGTTTATCGCCATGAAAGCCCGGCGCGATCGCATCGATCAGAAAGGGTGCGGCAAATACGCCAATCACGACCAGCACCGCCACCGCCAACGCCAACATCCCACCCACGGCCCATGCGAGCAGGTCCGCAGTCTCTTCCTCACCCGCGCTCAACAGTCGCGCATAGACCGGAATAAACGATGCCGACAGCGCGCCCTCGCCAAGCAGGTTTTGCAAGATGTTGGGAATCCTGAAGCCGGCCTTGAAGGCGTCGGCCGCCGCCGAATTGCCCAGATAATGCGCAAAGATGCTCTCGCGGATGAGACCGGCAATGCGGCTCAGCAAAATGCCGGCGGCGACCAGCCCCGCCATACTGGGGCCCAGCCGCCCGGCTAGCGAAGCGCCGGTCGTGTTCGCCGCGGCCGTTTCCGTCACTTGTGGCGCTTCTTCGCGATGTTTGGGAGTGGAAACGATCGGGCGGTCCTCTCTGCAGCAGATCGTCCGAAAGTATAGCCGCCACGCCATTCGGGTTACAGCCGTCTCTCTGGACGAGCGTGCCAGTCCCTGGGGATGAACACGTTCCCATTGCGTCGGCTATAATGCCTAATAATGGGTGCCACGCCATTGAGCTTTTCGCTTTACATCCATATTCCCTGGTGCCAGGCGAAATGCCCGTATTGCGACTTCAACTCGTACGCGGCGGCAAGCTGGCCTGAGGCTGAATACACCCGCATGCTTATCACGGAGATGGCACGCCGCGCCGAAGAAGCGCCATGGGCGGATTGCGGCGGGCTCAAGACCATCTTCTTCGGTGGCGGCACGCCTTCGCTGTTCAAGCCGGATTCTATCGACGCTCTTATCCACGGCGCGGACCGCATCTTCCGCCTCGAGCGCGACGCCGAAATCACACTGGAAGCCAACCCCGGTACCGTTGATCTGGAGAAACTGCGTGGCATGCGCGCCGCCGGCGTGAATCGTCTCAGTTTCGGCGCGCAGTCGTTCAACC
>JBOHWM010000619.1:0-3851 GCA_050736555.1 Binataceae bacterium (SeqCode) | reverse complement strand
GCGCCGGGTTGCGCCCACGCGACGTGATCGTTGCCTTCGACGATATCGCGGTGGCCGCGGTAGACGACCTCCATCGCTTACTTTCCGACGATCGCGTGGGCAAGGAAGCAATCGTCGAGGTGATCCGTGGCGCTGAACGCGTAAAGCTTCAACTCACGCCGGTCAGATCGAAGCCGTAACCACTCCCGCAACCTTACTAATCCGTCAGCGTCAGGCGTGCGGGGCGGCTTTGGCTTGGTCGCGCCATTCGTTGTTGGTGGTGCGATCGCCGCGCAGCCATCTGCTTAAATCTTCGTGTGCGATCTCGCGGCGTTTTGCCTTGATATTATTCGCGTCGGGATGATCGACGGTGAACTCGAGATTCAGTCCGTTGGGATCGGTCACATAGAGCGACACGCAGTAGCCATGGTCGATAACCATCGTCTCGTGGCCGGCGGCTGCCAGGCGCCGCTGCATCTCGTGCTGGCCTGCCGCGTCGCCAACTTTCAGCGCGAGATGTACGAATGGGGAATGAGGTCCGTAATGAGCGAATTTTTCATGCTGCCGCGGGTCGGCGAAATGGAAAAACGCGAGCGCTCCGCCGTCCGCAATCTGAAAGAACAGATGACAATAGTATAGCTCGTCTTCCCCAAATACCTTGTCGCATTCACGCCAGGCCGCCACCAGCGGCCAGCCGAGTACGTCATCGTAAAATACGCGCGTTTGCTCAAGGTCGCGGCATACGTAGGCGGCGTGATGCAGCCGCATGGGAATAGTCTTGTGCTGATTGCCATTGTCGTTGTCGGTACTCATTGAACGTCTCCCGCGCGATGCGCTTTTCGTGGGTTTCTCGCAGAGCCACAAGATCGTCGAGTCTTTTCCGTTATTACGCGATGGCGCCGTCGATAGTCAATTTGGACCATATGTGACCATAGATAAGGATGATCATCGCGACTGGGTCGCAAGCAGGCTGTTGATAAATCACAGGCTGCGCCCCCCTCTTATCTCGCCCGCAAAAGAGGGGAAAGAGGATTAAGGAAAAGGCCATCTTTGACGCAGGGTGTTGAGCCCATCCAAGCAACGAGCGGCCATATTCCCGCTTTCTCAACACCCTGCCACGCGCTGAGCCGCAAACAACGTGTTGCGTGCGACCATCGCCACCGTCATCGGCCCGACGCCGCCTGGCACCGGCGTGATAAACGCCGCGCGCCTCCGTGCGCTCTCAAACTCGACATCGCCGGCCAGCCCATTCGGGGTACGGTTTATGCCGACATCGATCACCACCGCGCCTGGCCGAATCCAATCGCCACGGATCAGGCCAGATTTGCCAACCGCGGCGACGACGATGTCCGCATTGGCGATCTCACTTTCGAGGTCGCGAGTGAATTCATGACAGAGAACGACCGTCGCGTTGTACTCGAGCAGCATCAGCGCCAACGGCTTTCCCACCAGCAAGCTCGCGCCGACGATAACCGCACGTTTGCCCGCCGGGTCAATTCCACTGCGCGCGATAAGCTCCATCACCGCGAGCGGCGTACAAGGGCGCAAACCCGGCTCGCCCGTTAACAGGCGAGCGCGGTTGGCCGGGCTTAACCCGTCAACATCCTTTTCCGGGGCGATTTCGGCCAACGCCGCGTTTTCGGCCGCGCGCTCGGGCAGCGGCAACTGGACCAGGATGCCGTGAACGGCTCGTTCGCGATTGAGCCGATATATCAGATGCACCAGCTCATCCTCGGTCACCGAAGCAGGCAGATTATGAATATCCGACGCGATGCCGTCGCGTTCGCAAGCGCGCCGCTTCGTCTCGATATAGACAGCCGAGGCCGGGTCATCGCCGACCATGATCGCCGCCAGCAACGGGCGCACGCCATGTTCACGCAGCAAGCGTTCAGCGCTCTCGCGGATTTCCGCATGGATCTCGCGTGCGAAGCGGGCACCGTCGAGAATCTGGCCAGGCGCCGCGGGGTCGTTTGAAAAATTAATCGAAGACGACGGTCTTGTTGGCATACGGTAGAACTCTACGTTCGAGGTGTAAGCGCACGCCGCGGGCGAGGACGATTCTTTCGAGGTCGCGCCCTTTTCTAATCAAGTCCCCGAGGGTGTCGCGATGCGAGATACGCACCACGTCTTGTTCGATGATCGGACCCGCATCCAGCAGCGGTGTGACGTAATGGCTTGTCGCGCCGATGAGTTTGACGCCACGTTCATAGGCCCGGGCGTAGGCGCTCGACCCGACGAAGGCGGGCAAGAACGAATGATGGATATTGATGATGCGGTTGGGATAATGCGCAATAAAGCTGTCGGTCAGTACCTGCATGTAGCGGGCAAGAATCACCAGGTCCGCGTGCAGTGAGGTGAGCAGCTCGCGCTGCCGCTCTTCTTGAATCCGTTTATTTTGCGGGGTGATCGAAAAATGGAAGTAAGGAATCCCGCGGCGCTCAACGGCGGCCTGAAGGTCGGGATGATTGCTGATGACCGCCGTCACCCGTCCGCGCAGTTCACCAATTTCCCATCGATGCAGCAGGTCGGCCAGGCAATGGTCCATTTTTGAAACGAAAATCACGACCGCTGGCTGCTCGTCTGAAAAACGTAGTTGCCACTGCATCCCGAAATTGTCGGCTATTGGCGTAAACGCGCCGGCAATGTCGTCGCGCGCAATGGTAAAACTCTCCAGATCCCATTCCACGCGCGAAAAGAATCGGCGGCTTTCGAAATCCACGTGATGGTCGGCGTGCAGGATGTTGCCGTCGTGAGCGGCAATGAAATGGGCAATTTCGCGCACCAAACCGATGCGATCTTCACATTGGGTCAATAGCGTCGCCGTTACGCTTTGGTGGTCAACATTCATCGATGCGGGCGCCTTGGTCACCACGATCGTATCGCCCGGCGAAAGTTTATCAAAAGCGGCGCGTTTGCAGCTATTCCCAATGTGATCGGCATGATTACTGACAGGGCCAACACGGCGCTTGCTCGCTCCGCCCGCGGCTCCGCTCGTCCGACTCCGCTCGCGGACTCGCCGCGCTCAGGATGATCTGTTCAGAGCGTGAGAGCAGTTGCGGGACACGGAGTCAGGAAGAAAACCTCATGCCGGGGAGGCTTGGCCCACGTCGCTTGCGAAGCCATGCCGTCCCGGCGAGCACGGATAGTCCCGCTCCCGCGGCGGCTGGCAAAACGTGCCAGACCAGAATATGCAGCGTTCCGTCGATCGGACAGGCGAGGCGGCTCGCGGCAAAGGCGAAGGCAAAAGCGGCGGCGCCGATCAGCCCTCCGGCAACATTCAGTGACAGAGGCGCCGCGCGCCGCACAGCCCAAAAAAGCATGAGCCACGGTAACGCCGCCCACAATCCCGTGCATACCATGCACGGGACGCCGTCACGAATGAATTCGCCGAGAGAAAAATTGATTGCGAAGGAACCGCGCGATACCACCAGTATCGCCCCCAGCGCCATGCCCCCGACGAGTGTCAATTCCAGCCGGGAAGCCTCGCGCCCGGGAATGGCGGTCCTGAGCGCCAGCGATGCCGCGACTACACCCAGCACCACAAATGAGCCGAGCACTAAGAGGTAATGCAGATTGTGCAAGCGCGCGTATAGGTCCGCGCGCGGAAAGGTCAGCGCAATACCCGCCAACACCGCCAGTTCGAGTAGCAGCCAGAGCGCCAGTCGTACGTTCACCGGCCAGATCCGCTTGACCGGGCGCAACTCCTCAATCGCGCGGCCCAGCAGCGCATCGTAGCGTATCTCTTGCGTTTGCGAGGTCACCATCGCACGGTTCAACCTAACATCGTCCGCAGTTGGACGTAAGCGCGATGGACGCGCACTTTCAGCGCACCGACGCTCGTTCCAGTTCGTTCGGACGCCTCTAATAATGAC
>JBOHWM010000618.1:0-8526 GCA_050736555.1 Binataceae bacterium (SeqCode) | reverse complement strand
GCCTATGAGCGCGGCCTCAAGACCCTCCATCCGCGCTGACCCGCGCAAGCCTTGCGGCCAACCCAAGTCGCTTTGGCCGCGTGACTGGATTCTGTGCCTCGGCCAGTTGGGAGAGGCCGGACGCCGGTGCGGCGGCCGGGTGAGGGACCTTACGCCAGCACTATCTTCGATTCTTCGGCGCAAGATAGACTGGCCCACGCCCGGAAATCGCGCGTCTCAGCATCAATAATGATGATACGCCGATCCTTCAATCTCAGCGCTGACGCAAGGCTAAACGGCCTCGGCGACAGGGTTTCGAGCCCTCTGAGAGTCGCGCGCGTGCCGTTTCCACGACAAGGAAGAACCCGAAACAGCGCTCGCTGTGCTCGCATAAGGTCCCTCATCCGCAGGCGAAAAAATCGCCGTCGGCCTTTCCCATCGTCGGGAGAGGCGCACAGAACAAACACGCGCTTTCCTTATCCAACATAACTGATAACTTAGGCCGGGCGACATGAGACGCCTCTTTTACCACATCCGCCGCCACTGGCTCGGGTATCTGTTCGGTATTTTTTGCACGATTGCGTTCGCGGTCCTGCAAATGATTCTGCCGATCCTGATCCGCGACGCTATCGATGCCATCCAGAAAGATAATTTCGCCCGCCTCATTCATATCGCCGAGGTAATGGGTGTGCTTGCCCTGATGATGGGCATCACGCGGATGTTCTCGCGCTTCGTCATTTTCAACAATGGCCGTCACGTCGAATACGAGATGCGTGACGCGTTGTTTACGCATTTATCCAACCTCGGCCCGGCCTTTTACGAGCGCCTCAAGACCGGCGACTTGATGTCGCGAATGATCAACGACCTGACCGCCGTGCGGATGATGGTCGGAATGGGCGTGCTGAGCTTCACCAGCACGCCGGTGACGTACGTCCTGGGACTGGTGTTCATGTTTTCGCTCAATGCGAAGCTCACCCTGGCGTGCCTGATTCCGTACGTCACGCTCTTCATTATTATGCGCTTTTTGACGCACAGCCTGATGGAGCGCAGCCTCAAGGTGCAAGAGGGATTGGGCGCAATCGGTGCCAAAGTGCAAGAAAGCCTTTCCGGCATCCACGTCGTCAAGGCCTATACACTCGAACAGCGCGAGGCTGAACGGTTCCGCACCCTCAACGACGAATATAACGAGCAGGGGTTGGCGCTGGCCCGTGTGCGCGGCGCGATTATGCCGCTGATTCGCGGCGCGGTCGCCACTTCGGTGATGATCCTGATCATTTATGGCGGCGCGCTGATCGAGGCCCATCAATTGACCATAGGCGATCTCGCGGCTTTCCTCGTCTACCTCGGCTATCTCGCCTGGCCCACCGTTTCGCTTGGCTGGATGATCTCGATCTATCAACGCGCGAAGGCCTCGATGAAGCGGTTGGAGGAAATTTTCCAGGCCGAGCCGATACCCTCAATTCCGGGTAACGCGATCAAGCTTGTGGTCGACGGGGCGGTCGAGTGGGACAACGTTTCCTTCAGCTACTTCGCGCGCGACGGCCTTGACGACATCGCCCGCGCCTACGCACTCAAGAACATTTCGGTAAAAGTGCCGGCCGGCCACAAGCTTGCGATCGTGGGGCGCACCGGCTCGGGCAAATCCACCATGACCAAGCTGCTGGCACGGTTGATCGAGCCGACCAGCGGACGTGTGCTGCTTGACGGACGCGACTTGCGCGAGTTGCCCTTGCCGTCGCTACGGCGGACGGTGGGCGTGGTTCCGCAAGAGCCGACGCTATTCTCCGACACCATGGCGCGCAATATCGCCTTCGGCAAACAGGACGCAACCACGGATGAAATTGAAACGGCGGCGTATATTGCGGGCCTCGCAGGCGAGGTCGCGGTGCTGCCGCACGGTCTCGAGACAATCGTTGGAGAACGCGGCATGTCGCTTTCGGGCGGTCAGAAACAACGCGTAACTATCGCGCGTCTGCTTACTTACGATCCGGCGATCGTGGTGCTCGACGACGCGCTTTCGAGCGTCGATACGGAAACCGAACGCGCCGTGCTCCATAGTCTTTCTGAAAACGTCAAGGGACGTACCACGATTGTGGTCTCGCATCGCGCCTCCACTGTGCGTGGCGCTGACGAGATTATCGTGTTGGAGGACGGGTTGATCGCCGAGCGCGGCACTCACGAACAACTGATGGCGCGTCGCGGAACCTACGCCGAGCTGTTCCGGCGCCAACTGCTTGAAGAGGAGCTGGCGCGCTACTGAAATGCGACACATGGCGGAAGAGGAGCTCGGCCGCGTTTACGATTGGCGGCTGCTCAAGTGGGTGTGGAGCTACGTGCGGCCGTACCGCAAGCTGTTCTGGTTGTCGGTGCTGTTGATGCCGCTGAATTCGGCGTGCGCGTTGGCGCAGCCCTACATCATCAAGCTCACCATCGATATTTTCCTGGCGGCGCGCAAAAGCGCGCCGCCGCGATGGCTGCGGCCCGCGCTCGGCGCCTTTCATGGACATGGCCTGTTGGTCATGGGCGCGATCTATCTGGTGCTTCTGGTCGGCGAGGTCACCACCTTTTATGGCCAGTTCTATCTGACCATGATGGTGGCGCAATACAGCCTTTCCGACCTGCGCCTGGCCTTGTTCGAGCACGTTGAGCGGCTGCCGATGGCGTTTTTCGACCGCACGCCCGCCGGACGGCTGGTCAGCCGCATGACCACCGATATCGACGCCATCAATGAAATGTTCAGTGCGGGATCACTCACCCTGTTTATTGACGTCCTGACCCTGGCGGGCATTATCGCGATCATGTTTTCGCTCAACGCGCGGCTGGCTTTGTGGGCGTTGTTGGTAGTCCCGCCCTTGCTGCTCGCGATCAACTTCTACCGGGTGCGCGCGCGCAACTTCTATCGGCTGACGCGCGAACGTTTCGCCGCGCTCATCGCTTATCTATCCGAATCGTTGAGTGGAATGGCGGTGATTCAGCTTTTCACGCGTGAGCGCGAGTCTCGGCGCGAGTTTGACGCGCTCAACCGCGACGCGCGCGACGTGCAGATGACCACCAACGTCTACGAAGCGGGCCTGTTTTCGACCGTCGAAGCGCTGAGTTCGATCGCCATTGCGCTGATCCTCTGGATCGGCGGTGGCGAGGAAATTCGCCACATCATCCAGATTGGCACGCTGGTCGCTTTCATCGACTATGTGCAGCGTTTCTTTAATCCACTTCGCGATGTGGCAAATAAATATACGACTCTTCAGTCGGCCTTGGCCGCGGTTGAGCGAATCGAGGCGCTGATGGAGACGCCGCACACGATCAAGACTCCAGCGATGCCGAAACGGACGGCGGATGGTGTCGGCGCGATCGTCTTCGACCACGTGAGTTTTGAATACCGCACGGGCGAGCCGGTACTGCGCGATTTGAGCTTCCGTGTCCAACCGGGTGAGAAAATCGCGATTGTGGGTCCTACCGGCTCTGGCAAAACCACCATTATAAAGTTGCTCAATCGCTTTTATGATGTAAGCGGCGGGCGCATCCTGGTCGATAGCGTTGACGTGCGGGAATGGGACTTGACCCTCCTGCGCCATGCGATTGGATTGGTGCAGCAGGACGTTTTCCTTTTCGCCGGCGACGTGCTTGAAAATGTCCGGCTGGCGCGCACCGATCTGACGGAAAATGAAATCCGCAGTGCGCTCGCGCGCGCTCAGGCCTTGCGCTTTGTGGAACGGCTGCCGGGACAGTTGGCTGAGGAGATCCATGAGCGCGGCGCCAACCTCTCGGCGGGCCAGCGCCAATTGCTGTCGTTCGCGCGCGCGTTGGCCTATAACCCGCGCATCCTGGTGATGGACGAGGCCACCTCCAGCGTCGACAGTGAAACCGAACGTTTGATTCAAATCGCGCTCGACGAACTGCTGGCCGAGCGCACCGCACTCATCATCGCCCATCGCCTGTCGACCATCGAGCGCGCCGATCGCATCCTGGTGCTCAGCAATGGCGTCTTGCGCGAAAGCGGTACGCACGAGGAGTTGCTCAAGCGTCCAGGACTATATCGGCGGCTATTCGAGCTTCAGTACGCCAGCATCGCCGATATCCGCCGCGAAGCCGTGAACTAAAACTGCGCAAGTGACTCTCTGTCATCGTGAGAATCCGCGGACAGCGAAGCCTGACACTGACTATTCCGATGATCATGCTGCTGATCGGCTGCATCGCATTATCGGGATGTGATGTCAGCTATATCGCCCATGCGGCCTATGAAGAGGGGCTGCTGCTGTGGCGTCGCAAGCCGATCACCCAGGTGCTGGAACGCAAGGACCTGCCGGCGATGACGCGCGCCAGGCTGGAAACCGTTTTGGCCGTGCGCCAATTTGCCGCCGAGCGACTCGGTGAAAACGTTGGCGGCGCTTACTCCACAGTGACGCCGGTGGATTCGGGCGCCGTGGTATGGGTGGTGATGGCGGCGAAGCGTACCAAGCTCGTTGCGCATACCTGGTGGTTTCCGATCGTCGGCTCGGTGCCGTATCGCGGCTATTTCAAAAAGCCGGCGGCGGAAGCGGAAGCGGCCTCGATGGAGGCGCGTGGCTATGATACCTACGTGCGCCCGGCGATCGCGTTTTCCAGCTTGGGATTCTTCAACGATCCGCTGCTGGCAAATCTGCTCGAGTTGAATCGAGTGGAATTGGCCGGCGTGATCATCCACGAATTGTTCCATCGGACATTTTTCCTTAATAGCGATGTGATGTTTGATGAGTCGGCGGCGACCTGGGTCGGAGCGCGCGGCGCTTTGGCGTTTTTTGCCGATACTGAAGGCCCGGAATCGGCGGACGCGGTGAGCGCGCGTGGCGTACTTGAGAGCGAATTGCGCTTTTCCGATTTCCTGCAACAGGAAAAGGCGCGTTTGCTCCAGCTTTACGCCAGTGGTTTGCCGCCCGATGAAATTCTGAAGCGCCGCGTTAAGTTGTTCGCCGAGATCAGTTCCGATTATGCGCGGCTCAAGCCCACGCTTTCAGGCCTCGAGCGCTATGACTTAGATCGGCAAAAACTCAACAATGCGGTGCTGCTGAACTACTTGATTTACTTCCACCAACTGCGCAACTTCGAGACGCTCTACCGGGTTCATCATCAGGATTTGCGCGCGACAATTCAGGCGATAATCACGTTGGCAAAAAGCGATCCGGCCGATCCGTTCCATGCGATTTGGCTGGCATCGCTGGCCGCACCGCCGCCAGTCCATGCGCTGCCGCTCGTAAAGATACCCTTTCCCCAAGCCACCCCGGTCAACTAAACACGTCGGATGCCAAACGATACGTTGTCATCCGAAGTGTTACCGCCACGCGGTCATCATCGCGATGAGATGATCGGTCAATTCCGCCTCGTAACCGGCGAAGAAATGGTCGGCCCCGGCGATGATGCCGACTTGTGCGCGAGTCAATTCTTCACGCAACGCTTTAAGCTCAGCCGCGGGACAATACATGTCACGATCACCCGCCATCAGAATGATGGGTTGAGAAAGCGCCGTCAGCTCCGCCTTATTGCTCATGCGCAGTGGTAAGGCCACGAGCACCAGGCCGCCGAGTTGACTGATGCGCGCTGCCGCCCGCGCGCAAGCCATCGCGCCGAACGAATACCCGGCCAGAATGGCACCTTCCGGACGCACCCCCGCCTGGCTGCTGAGAAACTCTAGGGCCGCGCGTGCATCGTCAGCTTCGCCGGCGCCGCCTCCATGCTCACCTTCGCTGGTGCCGACGCCGCGAAAATTGAAACGCAAAGTCGCCCATCCCAGCCGCCACATCGCTTCCAGCACGGCCTCAACGACGTTGTTGTACATCGTCCCGCCGTAGAGCGGATGCGGATGACAGACCACGCCGCCGCGAACCGGACCGCCGGCTGGAATCGCCAGCAGGCCTTCAAGTGTAAGCGTCCCGGAGGTGAAAGTGATTCGCCGTTCGTCCATGCTTGACTCCGAAATTGGAAGACTAATCCGCGCGTTCGCGCTCCACGCGGTCAACGCTCTGCTGTAATATAGGTTATCGTGATCGGAGAAACTCGCGCGAATGATAGCGGTGAGCGGCCGCCTCGGTTCGTTGCCGATCGAATGCTCAAGCGGCTTGCGCGATGGTTACGCCTGCTCGGCGCGGACGTTGTATGCGACAACGCGCTGGGCGGCGCCGAGGCGTTGCGATTGGCGCGTGCGCAGGGGCGTGCGATGCTGACGCGCGATAAACGCCTGCGTACCGCCAACGACGTGCTCTATCTGGAGAGCCAGGGCTTTCGGGAACAACTGCATGAGGTGCTGAGGCGTTTTCCTTTTGACGTGCGGCGATGGGCTTTCAGCCGTTGTGCCGTTTGTAACGAGCCGATGAAAATTGTTCCACGTGAAACATTGTGGCGACGCGTGCCGCCCTTCGTATTTGCCAGCCATGACAATTTTGCCGTCTGCGCGCGATGCGGCCGCGTATACTGGGGCGCCACTCATCCGGAGCGGGTGTTACGTGAACTCGACGCGATTGGATTGTGACCGTTTGCGAGCTGACTGTAAATTGATGGTTCGCTTTAAGTTTCCGATGGGCTGAAGCGACTCACAATTTGAACGAGTTCATTGCGGTTGAGAGATGGTGAAGGTATGCGGCTCGAATGGCGGTAGCGGTCAAAATACAACGCCTGCGCGGTAATTCAGCTCCGCTCCCGCGCTATCAAAGTGAGCGCGCGGCCGGTCTTGATTTGACCGCCGACCTGGCCGGCGGACGGATATTGCAGCCGCTCGAGCGCGCCGCCATATCGACCGGAATCGCGCTCGAAATTCCAACCGGTTACGAGGGTCAGATACGCCCGCGCAGCGGCCGCGCGTTGGCCGAAGGGCTGGCGTTGATCAATTCACCGGGCACGATCGATGCCGACTATCGTGGCGAAATAATGGTGTTGGTGATTAACTTGGGGGACCGGCCGCTCACGATCCATCCGGGCGATCGTATTGCTCAGCTTATCGTCGCGCCGGTCGCGCAAGTGGAGTTGATTGAAGTGAATGAAATCGGTGCGAGTCGCCGCGGCGGCGGAGGATTTGGCCATACCGGAAATTAACCCGGATTCTCATTTTCTAAGTGAACCAGCAATTTGATAAAATGCGATAAAAGCCCTGATGGATGCGCGTTGGATGCGAGTGAGATGGTGCGGAGGAGGGCAGCCGGAGGGTGAGATGAAACCACGGCTCTTCCAGCTCTCGTTCAACAGCTCTTTGCGGGTCGACTTCCATAAGGCGCGCGGGTGACTTCCGACGCGGTTCGCTTGTGGTGCGTGGGTTGGACGAGCGTCTGCGCTTGATGGACCGGCACTTGGACCAAAACCGGGCTAAACCTTGCCGGGGGAGGCTGTCGCGCCCTATACGCCGAGTTGGTATTGGAGCATCAAAACGGAAATTCCAGTTTACTGCGCAAAGATAAGCCCAGCCGACGGAGGTATCGTATGGATAGCGCATGGATTGAAAAATTCGCCATCCAGGAATTATGCTCGCGCTATTGCCAAACAATTGACGCGCAAGATTCGGAAGGATGGGCGCGATGTTTTGTGGCTGAAGGTGTGTTCGAATTCGACAGCCATGTCGTGCGCGGTCACGAGACGCTGCGCGAATATGCGGAGGCGCACACGCGAGTGATGCGCGGTCGGCATATGACGCTCAACCATCTCTATGATGTACACGGGGACCGGGCGACTGGCCGGGCAACGACGGTGGTCTCGATCGCAACGCCGGGCGGCTACAAGATAATGGGGCAGGGCGTCTATGAGGACGACCTCGTGAAGATTAACGGAGAATGGAAGATTCGCCAGCGCCGCGTCAAGAACGACCGATTGGTGTCCGACCCGGCAATGTCGGTCAGTCTTGCTGACCGTGACGTCGCACCCTTGGTACAGGCGCTAATCGACACGGCCGAAGATCTTGCCCGGCGAAGTCAGAGAGAATAGCGGTCCCGCGACATTCCGGATGCTTGCTGGCCTCTTGAGGGATGGCAATTGAGTTGGCTTCCAGAAAACCGCACCGCGTCCGGTCCGGCCATGTGCCAGCGACATGCCACTACGATCCGGTGCTGTCTCGGCTACCCGAACACAAGGTGGACGCGTGCGCCTGCCACGCGCAAGAGCTCCCTCGGGGCGAAAGTGACCGATCGTACGGGTGGCGCACCCGATGCCTGAGAAAATCGTCAAACGCGGGCTGGAGGATATCCGCAATTAAAGTAAATCTTGAAGATTCGGCCTTGCTCGCGGTTTCGCCAATCGACGGCCGCTATCGCGCACGTACGCGCGCATTGACGGCCTATTTCAGTGAATATGCGCTGATCAAATATCGCGTGCGCGTCGAAATCGAATGGTATCTGTCGTTGGCGGCCAACCCCGCAATTGATGCGCTAGCGCCGATAGCGGAGGCGACTGCGCGACGGTTGCACGCAATCCATCGGGATTTCTCTTTGGCGGATGCGAACCGGGTCAAGCAACTCGAAGCCGTAACCAACCACGATGTGAAGGCGGTGGAGTATTTTCTCCGCGAGAAAATCGCCGCGCTCGACTGTGGCT
>JBOHWM010000617.1:0-3182 GCA_050736555.1 Binataceae bacterium (SeqCode) | reverse complement strand
CAACTCCTCGGTCCATCCGCTGTCGCCGGTGAACGCGACGGTTTTGCCTGCCATCTCGACACGCAGTGCAAGCGAAACATCGGGTTTCATGTGTGGAGTGCGCATCGTCGTGACACTGGCGCCAGCTATCCGCCGGGTAGTATCCGGTTCGAGCACAATAAATTTGAGTTTGCGCGCAAGCCGCTCGAGTTCCGGTTTGGATCCCGGGAACATGGTATTGAACAAGCGCCAAGTGCGCTCTTCAAGATGGCGCGGGCCGGCAATCGTGAGCGCGGTACGGCGCGGGCTTTCCCAGAGATATTCGAGTATAAGAAAAGGCAAGCCGCCAAAGTGATCGCCGTGCAAATGACTTATCAGAATTGCGTCAAGACTCGCGGGCGGGATACCAGCGCGCTTGAGCGCGCAGAGAGTCGTCGGTCCAGACTCCATCAGGATGCGCTTACCGCCGCCATCTACCACGTAGCCAGATTGAAAGCGGCCGTGACTCGCGAACGCATCCCCAGTGCCAAGTATGGTAATGCTCAAGCCGTTGGTTACCGTCAGCGCTTCGCGCATGGTGATTGTAGATAGCACGGTATCGAGCGTTTACCTAGCCGGGAGCTAGCATCATGAAGCAGATAAAGATTGGCGTCGGGTTTGGCCTGTTTCGTCTCGGCTTGCCCACTTCGGAGACTATCGTGCGGGTGGCGGAGCGGGCGGAACAATGGGGTCTCGATTCGTTCTGGCTCTCCGATCACCTGCTGGCGCCGGACGCCGAGTTGGACGTTGTCGCCACGCTTTCATTGCTGGCCTCGCGCACTTCGCGTATCAAACTTGGTCCGAGCGTTTTTTTGCTCAACCTTCGCCATCCACTGACGGTCGCAAAGTCTTTCGCCACACTCGATTATCTGTCCAACGGACGGATGGTGATGGCGGTGGGAACTGGCGCCAATTTGAATGATTATACCGTCTGCGGTATTCCCACCGAAGGCAGGGGTCGGCGGCTCGACGAAGGCATCATCATTCTGCGTAAGGTATGGAATGAGCCGAACGCGAGCTTTCACGGCAAATTTTTCAACTTCGACAACGTCACCATCGAGCCGCGGCCGCAACGCCGCACCAATAATGATTCCGGTACCATCGATATCTGGGTTGGGGGACGGGCGGACGCGGCGCTAAGGCGCACCGCGCGGCTGGCCGACGGCTACTTCGCCTCGTTTCAGACGCCACAGGAATTCGCGGGCAATATTGACAAAATTCGCAATTATGCGGCCCAGTACGGCCGTGCCAACGCGCATATCGAATCCGGTTTGATCCTGCTATGCCGATTGGCGGAAAGTCGCGAGCGCGCGATCGCCGAGATGCAACCGGTGGCGCAAGCGATGGGGCGTGGTGGCGAGGCCTTCGTGCAACGCGCGCTCTATGGTTCGCCCGATGACGTTCTCGCTCGGCTGAACGAGTATACCGCGGTGGGGCTGGACAAGTTCGTTTTGTGGCCGGTGGCCGAACCGTCGGCGTGGGCCCGCCAAGTCGAGCTCATCGGGCGCGAGATTGCCAGCCACTATGTGAACACCAACGACGCGTAAATTCATCCGCAGGCGTTCGCACGCGGATCACGTGGCGCAGGCCCGCACGCATTCGTCGAGGCGCCGCAAGTCTGCCAACAGCTTTGGCAAATCGGCTAGCCGATATGAATTCGGGCCGTCACTCAACGCATGGTCGGGGTCTTCATGCACTTCCATGAAGACCCCGTCGACCCCGGCCGCGACCGCCGCGCGCGCCAACGGTGCGACAAACTGACGCTGGCCGAGTGAACGCTCACCGCCCGCGCCCGGAAGCTGCACCGAATGGGTCGCGTCGAACACCACCGGATAGCCGAACTCGCGCATGATCACCAACGAACGCATATCGGAGACGAGATTATTATAACCGAAAGAAAACCCGCGCTCGGTGAGCAGTATACGTTGATTGCCGTCATGCTCTAGCTTGGCGACGACGGCCTTCATTTCCCACGGCGCCAGGAACTGGCCTTTTTTGACGTTGACCACGGCGCTGCTCAGCGCGGCCGCTTTGACCAAATCAGTCTGACGCGACAAGAGCGCCGGAATCTGCAGAATATCGGCGACCTCGGCCGCAGCGGCGGCTTGGCTCGGCTCATGAATATCGGTCAGTACGGGCAGGCCGGTGGCGCTTTTGACTCGCGCCAGGATTTCCAGCCCGTCTCGCAAACCGGGTCCACGAAAGGAATTATCGCTGGTGCGGTTGGCCTTATCGAACGACGACTTGAACACCATTGGCAGGCCGGTTTCTATCGAGATGCGGGCAAGTGCCTCGGCATGCCGCACGCAGGCCTCGTAACTCTCGATCACGCACGGCCCAGCGATTATCACCAGACGTGATCCGCCGAACGTGACGCCGCCGGCACTGACTTCCCGCACCGCCATCAGGCCGTACGCAGCTCTCGCACTTTCGAACGGTCCGGCTGAGCCGCGCGCCGCGTGACCGCCGCACGGATCAATCCGCGAAACAGCGGATGGCAATCCAGCGGGCGCGATTTCAACTCGGGATGAAACTGGCAGCCGAGAAACCAGGGGTGGCCGGCGAGTTCCATGATTTCGACCAGGGCATCGTCAGGCGAGGTGCCGGTTGCGCGCAAGCCGACCTCAGCCAACTTCTCGCGATAGGCGTTACTCACTTCATAACGATGGCGATGGCGCTCAGAGGCCTTATTGCGCCGATACAGCGAGGCGGCGAGCGAACCGCCGCGCAGTATGCAAGGATACGCTCCCAGCCGCATCGTGCCGCCCTTCTGATCGACTTGCTTTTGCTCCTCCATGATGTCGATTACGGGATCGGGCGTGTCCTGGTCGAATTCGCGCGAATTCGCATGTCTAAGATTGAGTAGGTCGCGTGCAATCTCGATCACCATCACCTGCAAACCCAGGCAGATACCCAAGATCGGCACGCCGCCTTCACGCGCATACCGGACCGCGCGAATTTTACCCTCGATACCACGCTCGCCGAAGCCGCCCGGAATAATGATCGCGTGAGCGTTGGCCAATCGCGCGGCGGGATTCCCTTTTTCCAGCTCCTCGGCGTCAATATAGTCGATTTGCACCTTGGCCTCGTTGGCGATAGCTCCATGCGCGATTGCCTCGTGCAGGCTCTTATACGAATCGACCAGGTTCACGTATTTGCCGACG
>JBOHWM010000616.1:0-2525 GCA_050736555.1 Binataceae bacterium (SeqCode) | reverse complement strand
GCCGAGAACTGTGCACTTGCCGGAATCAGAGATGGTCGGGGTGACTGGATTTGAACCAGCGACTCCTGCGTCCCGAACGCAGTGCTCTAGCCAGGCTGAGCTACACCCCGCTCCTTATAAAACTCATCCGCCATCGCGCCGGCCATGGATATTATGTTCGTGGTGAACATGATATCGCAGGCAAGTCTTTATACCACCACCCGTTGATGAAGGCGAGGCGCCACCGTTGATCAGCGGGCTTCGGGTGGGCAGTGATTTGAAACTCGAGCCTCATTACTTCATTTCACTATATTCTCGCGCATCCGCGCGATAATTCGTGCATACTCCTGATGCCCGAAAATGCCCGAGCCTGACACCAGCACGTTAGCGCCCGCGGCGGTCACATCTTTGACGTGGTCGACCTTGATGCCGCCGTCCACTTCAACGTCGAGCACAAGGCCGCGGCGTTCAAGTTCCTCACGTACGAGGCGAAGCTTGCCGACGCTTTCTGGAATAAACTCCTGGCCTCCGAACCCCGGATGCACGCTCATCACGAGGATCATGTCCAAGTCGCCGGCAGCCGCCAGCACCCGGTCCGGCGTGGTCTCCGGATTCACCCCGGCTGAAGCGCTGGCACCCAATTCATGAATCCGCGCCGCCACGCGTGGCAAGTCATCACACACTTCGGCATGGACGGAAATCGAATTTGCCCCGGCCTTCACAAACGCTTCCAGGTAACGGTCGGGCTCTTCGATCATGAGATGAACGTCGATGGGTAACCTGGTAACGGCGCGGATCGATTGCAGCACGGGGATTCCGATGGACAGATTGGGTACGAAATGACCGTCCATGACGTCGAAGTGAATCAGGTCGGCGCCCGCCGCTTCGACTTTATGGATTTCCTCCCCCAAACGGGCGAAATCGGCCGACAAAATCGAGGGTGCGATCTTATAGACGGGTCGCATGGGAAAAGACTAACCGCTTGCCTCAACTGTCGCAAAGATGACCGCTCATGATACTCGCCGGGAAAAATTTCGCAGCATAAAACTGCCACGATCTCTTTCAACTTCGAAAAAGCCTTGCCGTTATTATGTTTTTTCGCGATGGCATAGCGGTTGCTGAACAATTTGTCGTCGTACTTCCGACCGCTTCAGAATCTTGCCCGCTCCGTTCACCGCTCATCCTCCGGAATGGGGCGAGCCGGGTGTTGAAGTCGCCCTGAAATTCGCGGCGCGAGCCCGCTCAGGCATTCCCGATTACCGCGAACCGCGGATCCCGTTGCGACGACAAACGTAGGCTTGCTCTTAGCTAACGCGCACAATCCGCGCCGCGTAAAAGCCATCGCGGCGATCACGGTCGGGGCGCGTACGCATGGTGCCGTCGTCCGACAGCACATGCCTGAGGGTGGCGGGAATTGGCGGTGTCGCGTCGAGCTTGAATTCACGATGGGAGGCAAGGAAATCGCGCATTACCTCAGGTCCTTCCTCGGGGGCGACACTGCATACTGAATAAACCAGGGCCCCGCCGACGCGAAGTAGACGTGCCGCCTCGTCCAGCATCGCCCGCTGCAGACGCGCCATCCGGTCGAAGTCGGCGGCGATGAGGCGCCAGCGTATTTCCGGATGTTCACGCATGGTGCCGCTGCCGGTGCAGGGAGCGTCGAGCAGTACATAGTCGAACGAATTCTGGCGCAATGGCATCGCCTTGGCGCAATCGGCGCGGACGAAATGGATGGCTTGATGGCCCAAACGGCCAGCCAACTTGCGGATTTTTCGTAAGCCAGCGAAATTCAAGTCGCAGGCGATAACCTTACCTTCGGGACCAACCAATTCGGCTATATGCGTGCTCTTGCCGCCTGGCGCGGCGGTACAATCAACCACCGTGGCTCCGCCCACCGGCGCCAGCATCCGCGCCACCATCTGCGACGCCTCAGATTGCGGCGTAAACATTCCGTCGCAGTACGCTTTTGAATCGACCGGCAGCGCCTCCTTTAGTATCAGCGTCTCTTCCAGCGCGCCGTTCGTAAACTCAAATCCCTCCTGAGTAAGGCGTTGCTCGATAACTCTGGCCGGATCGCGTGCGAGGTTCACGCGAATCACATTGGGCGCGGCTTGGTTATTGGCGGATAACAGCGTCTCGGCTTGATGTTCTCCGAACCATTGAATGAAGCGTTCGACTAGCCATCGCGGATGCGAATAAGCGACTGCCAGGTACTCGGCTTCGTCATCGGCCCGATTCGGCAATGGTTCGAGTTGGCGTAGGGCGCGTCTCAGCACCGCGTTGACCATACCGCCGGCACGGGCCGCCTCGCCACCGCATTGGCGAGCCAGCCGCACCGCCGTATCGACAGCGGCGTGAGGCGGAATACGCGTGAGCATGCGCACCTGATACAGGCCCATGCGCAGGATTATCGCGAGTTCGACTGGCAGGCTTTGGAGCGGACGCGAACAGAGCCGCGCCAGTTCGTAATCTAGCCGGCCCTGCCAGGTAATCGTGCCGAGCACGAGTTGCGTGACGAGGCGGCGATCCTCGGGGGCGAACACACC
>JBOHWM010000615.1:0-4116 GCA_050736555.1 Binataceae bacterium (SeqCode) | reverse complement strand
GCACATGCGCAATTGGCAACGGCCGTCGGGAAACGAGGCAAACGACGCCTCGTAACAACGTCGCACCTCGGCCCGACCCTCGATGCGCCTGCCATCGGCACCCACGAGCACCGGATTCTCATGGAAGCAGTCCATTACCCCCTCGATGTTGTGACGGTTGAACGTCTGAAAATAGCGCCGAATGAGTCCCTCTTCTTGAGTCATCTTGCTTGTCTCCTTTGTTCTCTCTCGACACGATTCAGGCCGCTATCATTTGCCAGCAAATTTCCACCACCTCGCCCAGCTGCGCGCTCAGCGGTTTGCGCCGCCCGCTTCTTAGCCATCCCAGCGCGACCGCACACAACGCGCCGCTGAACATGTCCGCAAGCAACTTGGGATCCCTCATCCTGATTTCCCCGGAAGCCTGCCCAGCCGTGATGAATGAAGTTAGAACTTTCCGGACGCTCATGATCTGCGGCGGAAGCTCACGAACAAACCGCAATTCATTGTCGCAAAAGTAGATGAACGCCTCGCTGTGGTTGGTCGCCGCCCCGAACTCGTGACCAACGATCTCGCGGAGTCGTTCCAAAGTTGTGCCCGGACCGCGAACGATGCGGTGAAGCTCGCCGGTGTACCAACTGTACCAGCTCAGGAAGATATCGCGCGCCAGTTCCTCCTTGCCCGCAAAATGTCGATATATAGCGGCTTCCCGCACCCCTGCCTTGCCGGCGATATCTTGCATGCTGGTCCCGTCAATGCCGTGCCGCGCAAAGAGGCCCGTCGCTGCCCGGACGATGACGGGGCGCTTGGTTCCAGGCTTTTGTTCGAGGATCCGCATCAGTCAGTGAACGACCACTAACAGGTCGTGCAAGCTTCCGTCAATGACGTCAAAGAACCTGGCGCGCGGAAGCTCAGGCGCCAGGCAATTGCTCGATGCTCAAGGTGAAGAGGACAGAGGCAGGATCGAGCAACGCATCAACGATGATGTTCGGCACCCAACCTGTCGCTTACAGAATCGTGAGCCACCATTCGAGCCATTTAGAGAAGCTCGCGCCGCTAGCAGGCGACTTGATGCCACAGCTATAAGTGGAGCGGGATTTTTACGACGACCCTGAGCCTCTACGCCGGTTTCGCCGATCTTTGGCTTACGCGCCCTGATAATGGAATCAAACATCCGTTCGATCGCACGCCTCGGATCAGGATCTGACAGGTCCGCCATTATCGACTTTCCGACGGTATCTAAATAGGTCACGTCCCGAGAAATGTGGAAATTGGCGCGGCTTCGGTTGAGCGTTGCATTGACTAATAAGCTCAGGCTGCCTCCTTGATGAAGGTGTTAATGACCGCTGGCAGATGGGAAAAGCCGCCGAGTCCGCGTAGTTTGGTCTGGCCGTTTCCGACGTGGGGATCGCTTAGCAGGTAGCGGGAATGTAATTAAACCGTCGTGTCGGCTCCTTATAGCCGTTCGATTTCTGCCGCTTCGGGAGCCGAATTGTTGGACGCGGAAGGTCCTCGTACGGAATCAGGCTGAGGAGATGCGCTATGCAGTTGAGCTGCGCGCGCCGTTTGTCATCGCCCATGACGATATACCAAGGTGCGATTTCAGTATCAGTGGTTGCCAGCATCGCGTCCCTGGCTCGCGAATAGTCATACCAGCGACGATGGGATTCGAGGTCCATTGGGCTCAGCTTCCAGACTTTGCGACCGTCGTGAATTCGCGCCAGGAATCGCCGCGTTTGCTCCCCCTGGCCCACCTCGATCCAGTACTTGATCAAAATAATCCCCGAATGGACTAAAGCGCTTTCGACCTCAGGACAGATACGCAGAAAATACTTCACGTCTTCCTTCGTACAAAAGCCCATCACTCTCTCGACGAGCACGCGATTATACCAACTGCGGTCGAAGATCACGACTTCGCCCGCGGCCGGCATATGTGGAATGTACCGCTGAATGTAGATCTGCGACCTTTCGCGCTCACTCGGGGCTGGAAGTGCGACCACGCGAAACACTCGCGCGCTAACACGCTCAGTGATCCGCTTGATGACGCCGCCCTTGCCGGCCGCGTCGCGTCCCTCGAAAACAATCACGACCTTAAGGCCCTTATATTTCACCCAGAGCTGGAGCTTGACGAGCTCAGCGTGCAGCTTTTTCAGCGCCTGATCGAATTGTTTGCGTTCGAGTGGCGCAAGTACACGAGTCTCAAACCTTCCTTTGAGAGGTCCGCGAGCGCGAGATCCAACCTTGCTAAGCATTCGACGAAAACCAATGCGGTCGAAAGAATACTACTGTAACGAAATTCTTAAACCTTTAGGCCCGAGGTCGAAGTTAAGACCCTGGTGCGTGGCCGCCATTTGAATCAGTACGCCTTTGTCGTTTTTCATCGCAATCGCACTTGCACCTCCCGCGACTGCGACGCCAGCCGCCACAGCAGTATAGACGCCGTTAATATCGGACAACTTATGCAGATCGTAAACTGTTCCCGAAGCCGTGTAACTGCTGACGCCGACGTGCAGTATGGATAGGCCATTGACCTTAAGTGGATATTCCCTGCCCTCATAGATGAGCACTCCTTTGGCCCAAGTGTATCCAACACCCGCCGCCACGGATCCGCCCGACAGTTCAATAGTTCCACTTTGCACATTCTGCGCCGCGATCAGCCGGATCGGTGCCAAGCTAACGCCTGTTCCTATAATCAGCATTGCGATAATCTTCTGCCAACGCCGAGAACTATTCGATATAAACGAGCGGCGAATTGGCTTGCGTCTCAAGGTGCCGCGTCTTCGCGTAGAGAACCAAGAACCCATAGGGTGTGTTTCGGCGATCAGCGCCAACAAGTGCCTCATAGTACGTCCTCCAGTTAAAATGTAGACGGCTGAATCAAATCATCAACCATTTTCCGGAAAGAGGAATCGTCAAACTGCTTCCGGTAACCCGAGCAAGGCATCCTCGACCGCATGTTTTGAGAGGCGCCGAGGCACGGCGGGGGGAGCGGTAGGAGGCGCGATAGCAGGAAATGCATTGACGTCGCGACTCTGGACATCTTTCAGGTCCCCCCTGGCGTTGTAAGGTAACGCCCACCATTCGTGACGCACCGAGGAAGAGAATGGATCTTTACCGCCTCGATGGCGCCAATTCGAGCAGTGTTGAGATGGTTGAACAATAGGACCTTGGTCCTATTCGAAGATATTCAAACTCCCAAATAGAATGACGCTCGGCTAGGATACGAGCGCGCTCAGGGCAGCCATGATGGCTACGATCTTCGACAGGCTGAATAATACGGTTTTGACGCTAGCCATCGCCATCGCGATGATCGCCGCATGGCAGGTTGGGAGATGGTTGGGCCACAGCTTCGCCAGAAAAGGCCGCCCGAAGTCATCCAAGTTCGATGACGCCAGCTTGGCGCTTGCGACCTTGCTCATCGCATTTTCTTTTGCCGCGTCGATCGCAAAACACGACGAACGCCGGCTTGCGGTCGTTGCGGACAGCAACGCGATCGGCGACTTTTATACGTGCGCGGGGCTTTTGAAAGAGCCGACTCGAACCGAGTTACAATCTGTCATTCAGCAATACGCTCAGCTCCGCCTCGATTCAGCTCGCAGCGAACTAGACAACGCCGCGTTGAACAAGATCCTTTTGAGATTTGACCGCATGCAAAGTCAGATGGCTCAACTTGCCGGGCGGGCGATAACGGAGGGAACGCCGATCGCGGCTTCGCTTACGAATCAACTTAACGCTATCAGCAGCAATCAAGCGGCACGGCTGGCCGCGATCGGGGACCGCCTTCCGCCAAGTATCGTTGTTCTTCTGGTGGCCAGCGTCATTGTCAGCGCATTCCTCATTGGCCGAGAGCAGGGGAACGCCGATACTTACGAAGTAACAGGGTCGTTGTGCTTCATAGTGCTTGCAAGCATTGCCATTTTTGTCATTCTGGATTTGAATCAGCCACAACATGGCTCAATCCGGGTCGACCAGGAGCCGATAGAGCGACTGGTCTCGTCAATACGCATAGATCTAAATTCACGCACGTCGCCACGGTCAATTGACGCGGCCGGATCGTCAAAAGCCAATATAAGTTTGCCTTTGCATGCGGCAGAGCCGCCTTTACGACGGCAGCGATAATGGGCACTTCCGCAAGTG
>JBOHWM010000614.1:0-4434 GCA_050736555.1 Binataceae bacterium (SeqCode) | reverse complement strand
TCGCGCCGCCGCCGGCCTTGATCATGTGCGGCAGCGCTTACTTCATACCGAGCCATACGCCACGCAAGTTGATGGCGATGACACGATCGAATTGTTCTTCGGTCATTTGCGCGACGAAGGCCGAATCACCTTCAATCCCGGCGTTATTATAAACGACGTTGGGAGCGCCCAGGCGCGCGACGGTTTCATCCACCATCTTCTGGACATCATCGGATTTCGCAACATCGGTGTGCAGCGCGATTGCGCTGCCACCCTGTTTGCCGATTTCTTCGGCGGTTTCACGCGCCTGATCGTGGTTAATATCCGCAACCGCAACTTTAGCGCCTTCGCTGGCGAACAGGAGCGCGGCGGCGCGCCCCATGCCCGAGCCCGCGCCAGTTATCAGAGCGGTCTTGTTGGCCAGTTTCATCGTGCTGGTTCCTCCTGAATGCTCGAATCCAGTTCATCAACGCAATAGCATTGAAAAATTCGGAATGAAAAGGTTCGTTAATTTTTGCGCGGTGTTTTTGTTGATTTTGGCGGTGTACGTACCCAGCCGCGCGCTCGCCCAGCAAAACCTTGGGCTGAATCCGCAGGGCCAACCCTCAATTCGCTATTCGCCCGGCACGCATCCGACGATCAAGCCGCCATCACATCAGGAGGAAACGATCCCATCCGTCGCGACACCGATGCCCACCGCGACGCCAACTTATCAATCTGGAGTGAAGCCGAAGCCGCCGCCGGTCTTACCTGCTGTGTTCCGCGGATGCTGGCAAGGGCAGGTGAGCCGGCTTGATTCCATCCAGCGGTTGCCTGGCAGCGCGCCGATCGGTCCATGGGCGGCAAAAACCTACCAACTCTGTTATCGGCGCGTCGGTAACGGTCCATTCCATCTAACTTTCACTGATACGGGCGTCGCGCCGAATAGCAAAATCATCAACACCAAGGGTCATCTGGAATTACTTTCAACCGATGGGCGTAACTATGCGTCGATGCGCGCCTATTTGCATTTTGACGAATACCGTAACGGCCTGCATTTCCTGTCACAGACGTTTCCGGTGAGCGAGGTCACGAATCTCGAGTGCGAGATCAAAGCGGACGGCATGCACGTATGGGGCAGCGTGGTTGGCCAACGTGATGGCGTGCCGTGGTTTCGTGCGCGATGGCATACGGTATTTACCCGACGTGATGCGGCGCAAAGGCATTGAATTGCAGACCTACCCAACGATGCGGCGTTCGCGCAGGCGCCCGGCCTGATCAACGCGCGTGCGCAGGACTTCCAGTTCATGCGGGGACGGCGCTTCCGTCAAAGGCACATCGGCAGGAATTTCCAGTTCAAAGCCGGTCTGCCGCTTGACCATTTCGACTGTCACGCCGGGATGGACCGAGCGCAAGCGCATCCGCCGGCTGTTTTCGGCAAAATCCATGACGCCGAGCGGAGTGATGCAATACTTGGGGCCGCCCCCGGGAATTCCCATCCGCTGACGCGCGTCGGCACCGCCCCGGCCCCATCCAAACGCGCTTATATAGTCGCACTTCTCCACCAGGACGCGCGGGCTGTGGCTGTTAAGCACGATGTAGTAGCGACCCACATGCGTGCTCAGAGTGGGCGTGCCGACTGATCCGGGTCCGCGGAATTTGAGCCGTTGGAAGTCGTCGCCAATACCGATCAGGTTGGTATTGCCGTATGCGTCGACCTGGATGCCGCCGATGAAGAAGACGCTGCGATTCCAATCTTTGAGGCGATCAAAGCGATGGCCGGTGTCGCTATAGGATTCGGCCCAGCGCACCGTGCGCCGATCCCAGCCAAACGCCGGCATCGGAATAGTTTCCAGGTGGGCGACGTTCATGCGCACACCCAGAAAGACCAAATCCATGTTCGGTCCATGGGTCAGATGGGCAAGACGCACCGCCGCCTCGGCGACCGGGGTGGCGACGCCGACGCGCAACAGTTCTCCGTCCTTGAGGTCGCGGGCCAAAAACACCGCCATCAGCTCCGGCATGGTGTAGTCCATTGCCAATCACTCCTGCGAAAGCCAGAAAAACATCGCGCCCTGAATTAGCCGCCGGCGTGCGCGGCGTTGCCCAGCGCCTGATAACGACGCCGCAGATGCTCGGGATAATAGCGGCTGAACGCATAGCCAAAGACCATCCCGGCGCCGGGAATTATCAGTTCGAGCATCAGCACGAATCTGCCTTCCAGCGCGATCATCGCGAGCCCCGTGCTGACCGTGAAGATCAACGCCCATACCACCGTCAGCGTCACATTGGCGGAATGAAACTGCGGCTCTGTCCAAAGCTCAGGCGGCGCCTGCTCGCGTGCGTACTGGGTTGTGAAGGGAAATCCCGCCAGCAGGGTTGCCCATGCCATCACCGCGAATATGCCCCACGCCATGACAACGCGCGCCTGGCCGTACGTATGTGGACCGAAGACGCGCAGCGTTCCGAGCGCGAGAATAAAGAAGGCCAGCGAAGTGCAGTCGACGATTTTGACCGCTCGCAGGCGCAGCTCAGCGGCCAGGATGATCAGCGTCAGCGCCAGGCCCGCCAACGGCGCCTGGTGATTGTGTCCGCGCATCGCCAGCACTCCGTACACAATCCACGCAACAAAGCCGAGATTACTGGCGACGCTTGCTCTAAAGGCGTTAGCCATTGCGGCGATGATATATCATTGAATCGTCGTTCAGTACTCGTATAGCGACAGTAACCGCTTGATCCCTATCCGCTCCAGGTAGTCGCCGTGGGTTTCGGGCTCGTGGCAATACTTGTCGAGCCAGGCGGCTAAGCCTTTGCCGTCGCCTACCGCGGCGCTGCCGGCGACGTCGCTATAAGCGCGCAGGTAATCGCTATCCTGCACATAATAGCCGCGCGAGTAGAATGGATGGGCGCCATAGGGCGTGCGCACGATAGCGTCGGCGGCAGCAATCGTTGTCTTCCACGGATCGGCGCGCACTTCCTCGTTGGAAATCACCTTTTCGACCTGCACGATCACACGGTCGGCCGCCCGATACATGAACAGGTCGAGCCATCCCGGACCGCCGAGATGCTGTACGTTGCCATAAGGGTCGGCGCTGGCCGCGTGCAGGATCGTCACGTCGGGTTTGATGGGAGGCACCGCAAGCAGGTTTTCGCCGCGTATGGGGTCCTTGAAAATCTTCAAGTCGCGGTTGACCTCGGGCAACGATGTGCCGAGACCGCCGCGCCATGGCACAAACGGCAGCATCTGCGCGGCCGCTTGCAAGCCCGCGCATACGACGCCTTCCTCGCATTCCCAGATTTCCAGTTCGCCGCGTTGCGCCGCCGCTCGCACCATCGGTGTCACGGGATTACCGAAGCCGCCGCCCATGTAATAGCTGACAGCTTTGCGCACGCATCCAGCCGCCACCAGCATATCGAGTGAAAAACCGGCATCGACCACGGTCAGACCCTTGATATTCCGCCGGATGATCTGCCGCACCGTCGCCATCGGCGCGGGTTGCCCGACCGCTATGGTCATGCCGTCGGCGATCCATGCCGCGGCCTCGCGTTCGTCGATAATCCGTTCCCGCCGTTCGTTGTTCATGATGAAGCTCCCGCCCCGCGACAAGAAAAGTCCGCGCGCACGATGTCATCTCGTATATAGGCCATTTGCAAGCCGGAGCGTGACGCAAAGCGCGGCAACGATCAAAAGTTGCGCAGTGATGAGCGCGGCGCCGATTCAATTCATCGCGTCCGCATGCCGCATTGCTTCCGAATCCTCGTGGGATTGCGCCGCCTCTATCGCAAGTACACGCCGCGCGAAAGTTCCCGCCGCGCCAAGTCCCAGCGGCAGTCTGCAGAGCAGATGCATGATGCTGATGCCTAGCGCGGCCGCCAGAATCTTGTCGCTTGAAGCGTAATGTGAGAGCCCGCCGACGACGATGGCCTGCAGGGGACCCAGTCCAGCCGGCGTGATGGGCTGGTTGAACGCGGCCAGCATCCCGGGCGTCAGGGCCAGTACCGAGACCAGCGGCACTTTCGGGACGAATGCCACGAAAGAATAATAGAACAGGAATCCCTGAGCGACCATCAGCGACAGGCGGATGCCGCCGAGGCACACATATTCGCGCAGTCCAGCTTCGCGAAAAGCCTTGGCACTGGGCCGCCCGTACATCCATCTTTCAGGTCTCGTTTTCGGCTTTCCCCAAGCCCACCACAGCGCCACGCACACGAGGAAGCCGAAGACTCCGCCCGCATATGGCAACGCGTAACGAATCGCGGAATGGGGCACCAGCAATCCCGCCGCGGTAGCGACCCCGGACAACATCATGAGATCGATCAGCCCTTGGAACATCATGGTCCAGGCGGCCGTGAGCCATTTGACGCTCTTGCGGCGGTTAAGAAACACGATGAGCGCGCCATCTGCGGCGAGCTGATTGATGGCTTGCAGGAAATACTGCGCCGTAGCTGCTGGCAGCACCTCGCGCGGCGTGGTTT
>JBOHWM010000613.1:0-7905 GCA_050736555.1 Binataceae bacterium (SeqCode) | reverse complement strand
ACCACCACCGAGCGATAGTTCATCGAATGATGATAAGCGGACCGCGCCAGCACGATGCCATCGACCAGCGTCACGGTGGCACATACGGGCACGCCTTCCCGCATCGTGCGCAACATGCGGCTAGCCGCCGAACCGTGAACAATCAGCCGGTCGCCGAGGCGCGTGTAGAGGGTCGGAATGACGTAGGGTTGTCCTTCGACGGCAAACCCCAGGTGACAGACGAAACCGGCGTCGAGAATCGCGTCGATAGCCGCGCGATCATAGGCGGCTCTTGACGGCTGGCGCTGGATAGTTACGCGTTCGCTGGCGGGAATGGCACGTTTGTCCATAATTGAACCGTAGTGGGATTGCCCCAGACTTGCCGATGTCTGTACTATAACAATAGCTTGAACGTGTCAGAACGATATCAAATCAAAGGCGGTGGCGCCAGCGCAATCGCGGCGAGCATCGAACGCGCAATCATGCGCGGCGGACTCGCGGCCGGCGCGCGGCTGCCTTCGGTTCGTGAATTGGCCACCCGGTTGCGGGTCAGCACGGTCACAGTCGCCAACGCGTATAGCCGCCTCAAGAGGCGCGGACTCGTGACCGCCGACGGCCGCCGCGGCACGGTGGTCAGTCATGGCGCCGCGGTCGTGACACGCGCGCATGTGCCGATTCCTTCTAACGTGCGCAATCTCGCCGACGGCGGTCCCGATCCGGCGCTGCTGCCCGACTGGCGCGGCATACTGGCGCGCCTGAAATATCAGCCCCGCACCTACGGCGAGGCTTACAATCGCCCGGAGTTGTTGGAAATAGCCGCTCGCATGTTCCACGACGACGGTATCCGGCATGGTCCGGTCGCGATCGTCGGTGGCGCGATCGACGGCCTCGAGCGAGCGCTCCAGGCCGCCCTGAGGAGCGGTGATCGCGTCGCGCTCGAAGACCCCGCTTATCATGCGGCGCTCGACTTGGTGCGTGCGCTCGGCCTGACACCGGTTGCCGTCGCGATGGACGATTACGGAATGCGGCCGGAGGCTTTGACCCGTGCGCTCGGAAGCGGCGTGAGCGCCCTGGTGATGACGCCTCGCGCGCAGAATCCGACCGGCGCCGCGTTGGATAACCGGCGTGCGAAAGAATTGAGAAAAGTTTTGCGCGCGTATCCCGAAGTCATGCTAATAGAAGACGATCACGCGGGTCCGATTGCCGGCACGCCAGCCCTGACATTGGCCGAGCCCGGGCGCGAGCGATGGACGGTGATCCGTTCGGTCTCCAAATGGCTGGGACCGGACTTCCGCCTCGCCTTCATGACCGGCGACGAGTTTACTATTGGCCGCGTCGAGACTCGCCAGCATCTGGGCACCGGATGGATCAGCCATCTGCTACAACAGGTGGTAGTCGAGATCTTGCGCGACAAATCAGTTGGGACAACTATCACCAATGCCGCGCGTATTTATGAAACGCGCCGGCAGGCATTGGTTGACGCCTTGCGAAAGCACGGAATCGATGCGTGCGGACGTTCCGGCCTCAACGTGTGGGTGCCAGTGACGGAAGAGGCCACCGCGATACGTTCGCTAATGGCGGCGGGCTGGGCGGTTTCAGCGGGCGAGCGCTTTCGCCTCAACACTCCGCCAGCGGTGCGCGTTTCGGTCGCGACGCTCAAGCCTGAAGAGGCGAAACGGCTGGCCGCCGGCCTCGCGCACGCCTTCGCACCCTCCCGCCTGATCGGCTCCGCGTAGATTCTTCAGGCAGCACGATTGCGATGGTTCTCCCACGCCGGTCAGCGATTGTTCAGTGCAGTGCCTTTTTTATGATTGCAAAACTGTCGTGGTCCTCGACTGCCACCGCGGTTCGGCGTACGAGTTCCAGATTGGCGCCGGTATCCATCATCCCACCGACCGCGAGCGTCACCACCATCGCCTCGAATGCATAGACGAGATGGGCTCGATATCTTTGCAACTGGTGGTCGATATCCAGACCGTGAATACCATTCTCCGCAAGAACCTCATGGTAGCGTGCGAGCATCTCGAGTTCGTGCGAGCGGCGCAGGTTGGGTGAGAGGCCTGTTGCCAGGAAGTAGGCGACGTCGCCGATACCCTCACCAATCCGAACGAGTTGCCAATCAAGAAACCCGGGTCGGGAGTGATGCCAGAACAGGTTGCCGGGATGGAGATCGTGATGGATTAGAGTACGCGGACCTTGGGAAAGAAAGTGCATCGCCGCCGACCGTCTCCGCGCATAGGCAAGCGCCGGTCCGTGAAGCCTCCGCGAAATCGCCGTGTCGGCGCGTCGTAGTCCACGCCTCATTAGAGGCACTGCCAATACCGCTCCGAGGCGATCTTCCAATCGGCGTACAGGTCTCGCCAGCCATCGGTACTGCCAGTCAAGGCCGTCCTTGTTCCAGAATGATGAGTGAAGTCGCGCAATCTCCTCGATGACCGAAAACGCCTGAGGAACCGTCAGGTTATCGCAGGGCGACCCGGGATGGGCTCCACCTTCAGTTACGTCCGACAGAACCAGCATCGAGCCCCGCCCAAACTTGCTTTTGCCAGCCAGCAGCCGAGGTCTCAACACAGGGGTTGACGAAGCCACTTCATTGTAAAAGCGCACTTCTGTCCGAAGGACGCGCGGTAACGCCGTCAACATGCGTATTCTCGAGGAACGCGCCGGTAGTTTCACAAACCAATGACGTGGCAGCGAACTTGGCCCGTTGTGTTCGACCACCATACGAATTCTCGTCGTTGTGCCATGATCGATGGCGAGTCGCGCGACCGCGGAGACAGAAACACCCCTTACATTTTGCTCGGCGATTTTTTGAGCCCAAGCGACTGTGAGATCGCCTGGTTTGAGAGCAAGTATTTGCTTTCCGTCTGCAGTTGTTCCCGTGAGCATTGAATGTTGGGTAATGCGGGCGCAAGCGGTCAGCGGTCTTCGAGATAATTGCCGGCTTCGATGCGCACGACTTCGTTCGCCGCATCGCGAATCACACCGGCCGGATCATCGCCGGCCGCAACGTTCTCGATTTCTCCTTTCAGTTGCCGCCGCAGCATCGCAACCCCGCGATCACTCGAAGCCAGATGCTCCTCGGAATGAAACGTAATCGCGCCCTGCCCTACCTGTGCCTCGTAATCGCCCGGCATCCGCCGATGCTCCTCTTCGGTCAATTCGAACCAAGTCTTGCCAGCGAATTTCGAGCGCTGGCGCCCCACTTCACCATGCTCACGAACTTTGCCGACGACATAAATACGATAGCTCGTGTCGTCGATTGGCAGCGTCCATCCAATGGAGCGGGTCGGGCCGTAATCGCTAAGCCGTGGCGTTGGCACCACGCGCAAGGTAGGCAGCATTACTTCGGTGACGCGGCGCAGAATATGCGCGTTTTCGAGCCGCCGCACCTGGATGGAGCGGACGCCATGCGGCGTATATTCCCAGCTAACTTCCGGCATCAGCGCCATCTGCTCGACGAATTGCGCACCGCTGAAACTGCCGTGCAGGATTGGCACGTGAAATGGATCCATCACGTTTTCCCAATGCTGCAACCAATTGCATGGCACGATCGCGGGACCGCCGCTGCCGAGGCTGCTGTCGTCCGCCTCCAGGAATTCTCCCGGCGCGAGTTGCTCGAAGATGTCATAGCGCGGCAAGAACGGCTGATGTTCCGACGGGCCCATATAGGTCCAGATCAAGCCGTAGCGCTCTTCAACCGGATACCAGGGTTGGCGCACGCTGTCCCGTTTGCGCCCGCCATCGGATTCGCAAGGCTGCTCAAGGCAGCGGCCTTCGACGTCAAACAGCCAGCCGTGGTAGCAACATCGGATACCGCGTTCTTCCACACGACCGTAATAAAGCGTGGTGCCGCGATGGGCACAGCGCGGATACACCAAGCCAGCACGTCCACGGCCGTCGCGGAAGAGAATCAAATCCTCGCCTAAAATCCGTACCTTGCGCGGCGTGCCGCCAGCGTCTGCGACAAGCCCGACCGGATGCCAATAGCGCCGCAACCATTCGCCGCATGGCGTTCCTGGCTTCACCTCAGTGATAGTGGCGTTATAGCTCGCGGCTTGGCGGCCATAGGCACGGCCTTGCGGCGGAACCTCGGCTAGCGGTGTTGCCATGATTTTTCCGCATCCTCCCGGTTTAATTCACCTCTTCGATTCTCGCGCCGGACCTCGCAATGCATAAACGGCGGATCGAATGACCCGCCGTTCATGCGATCAGAAACGCGCCTCGAATAGCGCGGCCGATAGTTATTCAGGCGGCAACTTTCGTCGTGCCGCGAAAGGCGTCCTGGTTGGGATCGCTGATGTATCGAATCGGGGCCAACGAGACATCCGCGACCGTGTAGCTGGCTGAAATCGGATAATCGGCGCGCAGCTTGTCGCCCGCCGCCCACGCCTGCGAATCCAGCGCGATAATATGCGGACGGCCACGTTCCGCCTTTTTGAATACCCATTCGGGATCAATCTGCACGACCACCAGTTGACCGTCTTCCTGGTTGCGGCACAACTGCATGCTGGAGACGTACTGGATGTCGTTGCCTGAGATAAAATCGCGGTCGAGCATCTCCATTTCGAGTACGGTCTTGCCGCCCGCCTTGACTCGTCCGACGACCCGATCATGGAACGCGCGCAGGTAAACGTCGCCGGTTTCGGCTGGATAGCCCCAGCGGTGCGCCAATTCACGCGCGGCTGCCTCGGTGCTGACATAGCTGCGCAGGGTGAAACCGCGCGGGCGCACTCCCGCACGGCATCCGACGCGCACTTCCGCGATGGTGAAGGCGCCGACCGGGCTCTCCGGGTAATGAGTGATGTTGAACACACCATAAGCCGGTATCACCGGGCGTAGTGTCACCGGCAACAGGCTGGCGATCGTGTCGTTATCGATTTCGTAATGGATATGCAGGATTTGCGCGTCTTTGAGTTGCCACCCCTCGGTCTTGAAGCCGTGGATCTCTTTGACATTGGGCGCAAAGGCCCGCACGTCCATGTTTCCCGACAGCGGCATTAGCGGCCACCTCCCGCGGCAGCGGCTTGCGCGCCACCCTGTTGAAAATGCGGCATCACGTGCTTGGCGAAAGTGCGCAAGCTCTGGAGCACCTGCTCCTGCGGAACGGTTTCGATCGCGTTGAGCAGGAAGTTGATACGGTCAACGCCCGCCGCTTCCCATCGCTTGCATGCGCGCAGCACGCGCTCCGGGTCACCGATTGCGATACCTTCGGGCACTCCGGCCTCGTCGCCCGGTCCCGACGCCTCTCGACGCAAGGTCGGCAACAAGCCCAGCGAGGGATAGGACTTGGTTGGATAGGCTTCGCGTGCGGCCAGCAATTGCGCGGCGAGGAAATTGAACGTGCCGAGCAGGCGGCGGCCGGTCTTGTTACCTGCCTCGGTATCCTCATGACAGTAGAGGAAGTTAACCGTGCTGACTTGCTCGTTGACGAACGCGCCGACCGGCTCACAATTCGCGATAATCTTGTGGTACTGGTTAACCTTCTCTTCCTGCTCTTTCACACCGCCAAAGGTCAGACCCAACGCTCCCATGCCGCGTTCGGCCGCGTCGATTTCCGTGCCCGGGCTGGTGACGGCAACCCACAGCGGCGGATGCGGTTTCTGGTACGGCTTGGGGAGAATCGCCCGCACCGGCATCGACCACGAACGGCCCTGGTAGCCGAAGCGTTCTTGCGTCCACATTTTCGGCAGGCAGCGTACGAATTCGTCCCAGGTACGTTTGGTCTCGTCGGGATTGGCGCGGAAACCGCCCAGCTCGTTCCAGGTCGCGGAACGGCCGGTGCCCACTTCCATTCGTCCGCCGGAAATAATGTCGAGCGTGGCCGTGCGTTCGGCGATTTTGACCGGATGGTTGAACTCGGGTACACAGACCACGATACCGTGGCCAACCCGCATCTTCTTGGTTTTCATCGCGCAGGCGGTGAGGAAGATTTCGGGAGCCGAGCAATGGGAATATTCCTCAAGAAAGTGATGCTCGACGGCCCACACCGAGTCGAAGCCGAGTTCGTCGGCGAGTGCGACTTGTTCAAGGCAATTATCGAACACCCGCTTTTCGGTTTCGCGTTCCCATGGCCGCGGCACCGAGATTTCATAGAAAATTCCGAATTTCATCTGGTTACCTCCCGCTTATCGGTCGTTTAGCGCAATCACCCTGTCAGCGAAAGGCCCGCCGAACGGTGGATGGATGCCCAATCCGCCCGCCGGATGGGTACCCGCTCAAACGCCGACGGCGTGCAAGTCGGAGCCCTTCCGCTCATTGCCCAACGCAATCACGATAGCACCGAGGGCTAAAACCGTCGAGGCGACCAGGGCCAACGCGCCAGCGTAGGTCATGTGGCGCGCCAGAAGCGCTTCGACCAGCGCGGCATTGCCCGCAATCAGCACGCCGAACTGATATGCCAGCCCAGGAAACAGCCCGCGCACTTCCGGCGGTGACAACTCGATCAGATGAGCGGGAATCACGCCCCACGCCCCCTGCACCACGAATTGCATCAGGAAGGCGCCGACGCTGAGGATTACCAGCGAGCGCGGGAAAATCCACAACGGCACCAGGATCAGCCCGATCAGCACCGCGAGAATCATCGCGCGCCGCCTGCCCCAACGGTCCGAAAGGTAGCCGAAGACCAGTCCGCCGATGAGCGCGCCGACGTTGTAAATGATCGCGATCGTGGCAACGGTATGCGGATCGAGCGCGCGCTGCTTTTCCAAAAAGGTCGGATACATATCCTGGGTGCCATGCGAGATCAGGTTCATCATGGTCATCAGCACGACCAGGTAAATAAAAGTGCGCAGATTGCGCCGAATCGCATGCCAGATCTGACTGCGATTGGGCTGAATCCGTTGCCATGCGGGTGATTCCGGTACCTTGGTGCGGATATAGAACGTGAGCAGCGCCGGCACACCACCTAAAAAGAACAACGGACGCCATCCGAAGCGCGGGAAGACAAAGAAGTAAGCCGCGGCCGCCAGCAAGTAACCCACCGCATAACCTTCCTGGAGCAAGCCCGAGAGAAACCCGCGCCATCGCGAAGATACGGCTTCCATCGCGATCGAGGCGCCCACACCCCATTCGCCACCCATACCGACGCCATAGAGCGCACGCAGGAACAGGAACCAGCCGTAGCTTGGCGCCAACCCACTCAGCACTTCGACGACCGAATAGAACAGCACGTCGATCATCAGCGGGAGCCGGCGTCCATACCGGTCCGCGACCCATCCGAAGATAAACGCGCCCACCGGACGCATCGCGAGCGTCAGCGTAATCGCGAAGGCGATATCGGCAATCGACCTGTGAAAGTCCTTGGCGACCGTCGGCAACACGAAGATCAGGATGAAGAAGTCGAACGCGTCGAGCGTCCATCCGAGGAAGCTGGCTGCCAGCGTGTGGCCGGCCTCGGATGGAGTCATCGCGGGAGTGGATTCGAGACGGACGGCCGGGGCCTTTTCGGCGCTCATGGTCAGGACTACTTACGCGATACCCCCGCCATCGGGAAGCCACCGAGGATGCTGGATCCGCGAGACCTGTGGTAAAGCTGGGGTGCTCGCGGACGCGCGATACCAGGGACGCGCGCCTGGTTCGATGGACACGGTCAGCATACAACGCCGCCACGAGATAATGTCTTTGGTGCGAGGCAAAGATACCCGCCCTGAGATGATCGTCAGGCGGCTCACGCACCAGATGGGCTATCGCTACCGGCTGCACCGCCGCAATTTGCCGGGCGTACCGGACTTAGTGTTTCCGGCTCGCCGCAAGGTCATTTTCGTGCATGGCTGTTTCTGGCACCGGCATCGTGGGTGTGCGAATACGCGAACTCCGAAATCGAACATCTCATTCTGGGAACGCAAACTGGCGGATAATTGCCGCCGCGATCTTGTTAATTTTCGACGACTGGCCGCTTTGGGCTGGCGTAGGTGTGTGATATGG
>JBOHWM010000612.1:0-16323 GCA_050736555.1 Binataceae bacterium (SeqCode) | reverse complement strand
AGTTAGCGATGCTAACCCAACTGTGTTATGGAATCAAGAGATTATTCAGCGCTCAATGGTTTTTTGACATCAATCTAATCAAACAATGAACTCTTGCATTCCAGATGGATAGTTACAATAATCAGTTCTCGGTTTAAGGAACATGTAATTCGATGAATTGAGTCCTGTGCTATGCGGGGATGTCTCGGTGACGCCAAAGGTGACATCTTGTACGCGTGGGGTTAAGCTATTTAAGGGGATGCGCAGGTCGCTGGCGAGCGTACCCGTAATCGCATCGGGTCATCGAGCAAGCGTCATGCAAGGCCTTAGATTCCCGCGGCGCGGCAGCGTCCTTGCACTCGAGCGGGCAAAGCTTTCGCCACATCAACGGCGCGTGCGGATCGGCGCGGCAATCACTACCGGCCGACCGGCACACACCGCGCTGGAAACAGGCGTCTGTGCGAATTCAGGCAGCCAACGTCTGAGGACTGGCGCCTGGAAGCTCGCGCGAAACGCGGTCCTCACGCGGAAGAGAGGCTGGCCTGTTGCACACTGGGTATGGATTGTTGAAGACGAAGTGGCGGTCACCATCGAGAGACTCGAAGCCGCAAGCGCCAGCCTCCGTCACCACGCGCGCAAGCCGCTCTCCCTCAAGCACCATCGCCTGAACGTGAATTTTGCCGCCCTCCAAAGTCCGCGCGTAGGGCCATTCAATAGGTTCACCCATCCTTGTGAATCCTTTGTACATCCAGCTCAAGTTCCAGGGTTTATAGATTGGATAGACGAGCAGCGCTTGGGCACCGAAGAGGCCGGCCAATATCCATCCGGCATGACGTGCCAGACGCGCGGCGCCGGGTTCTTGAGCCCACAGCTCACCGGACTCAAAAACAGTTTCGGGAGGGTACTGACTCAAATCGGGTTTGGGATAGCTCTGGCTGAAACTGCCGAGATCGTGTGTAACAAAGCCAGCAATCATCTGGTGAGGATTGGGTCCTTCGTTATCGAACAGCGCGTAGAGACGGCCAAAGGCCAGATGCACTTCGCCGATGACGGACTGTTTGGTTTCCGAGAACCCGGCCCCCCGAGTCATCCTGGCCTGAATCAGATTATGTGTGAACAGCCGCTTCTCTTCGTCAGTGTAGAGCCGCCGCAATTCCATTATTGTCCTCCTGCGAGGGTGTTGAAGCGCCCTCGAAATAAAATCGTCGGGAATGCCTCATCAACGTCATGCGCATGAGCGCCAAAGTGTTTGGGCTGCACGGGCATACGGGCAAAAGCCTGTTGTTGCCGCGGGTCGAAAGCAATGGAGCAAATTGCCAGCGGCTGGGGCGAGCCTCGCTCGGCAGCACTTGAACTCCGAGTTTACGATATGCGCGGCGAAGCAACTGATCCGCCGGTCACCTCCTTTCGCGCGGCACCGGACGGCACTTCGCGCGCATGAGCGGATCGGCGAGCAAGCAGCGCAATGGCCGACGCACGGCACTGTGGGCTCCGACTGACCTGTGATGGTCGTTCGCTAACTGTTTGCTGTACTAGCCTAACCTGACCGTTGTCAGACACAAGTTGCTTAATAGCGCTAGCTCGCGGTTAGTTGCAAATCGGCTGAGTGTTAATAATAATAGAAACGCAAATTTTTCGGCACGGACCAATGGCTGCCAAAACGAGCAAAGTTGACCTTGTAATTGCGCAAGTGCTGAGTCACGCTGGTGACAGCGCGGCGGCCCAGATGCAATCATGGCGCAAGCCGGAACCAGATATCCGGCGTGTAGTCCGCAGCGATTACGTCCGCAGCGTTCGAAATAATCTGGATTATCGCGGGCTTAAGCTGATGATCGACGCGTTCACGCGGATTGAACCAGGTTTCAATCGGGAACCCATCGCGGCGAACAAGTCAGTTGATTGGCTTGAGGGCTTCGCGGAGCGCTTGCGCGTGCATTTCAAGGCCGCACCGCTTGTCGGCGATGAAGGAATGGCGTTGCGTGGTTTCTACGTTACGCGGGGACGTGCGGCGCTCAAGCGGCCATTGATTTACGTCAACACCGCGCATCATCCGACAGCGGTCTCGGCTACTTTTTGTCATGAATTTGGCCATCATCTGAGTTCCGAATTATTTGGCCCGCAAAACGAACCTGTGCATTTTTTTATCGACGCGGACTATGCCACTCATTTGAAGGAACCGCACGAGTTGGCCGCCGACGCGATGGTCAGCTTGGCGGCGTATCCGCAACCGCTGGCGCGTAAGATCTTTCCCACCGAGTGGAATTGGGGTCTGGTCGCGTGCGCACGAAACTTACCTGAAGCCGCGTTGAACGAAGTGCGCGCTCATATCCTGCGATTCTATGGTTTCGATCTGATGGAACGGACTCCAGCCAACCAGCGGCTGCATTACCTTTCTGGCATGATACATTACGCAAAATTACGTTGGGCGTTGCTAGCAGAGTACGACTTATGAAAAAAAAGAGTCTCGGTCCAGTTCTCAAACGACGGCGCGGGGCTTTGGCGCTAACTCAGCGCGAGTTGGCGCGCAAGCTGAACGTCAAGCCAAGCCATGTGGCCTACCTCGAGAACGATCGGCGTCGGCCGTCCCTGACGCTGCTTAGCCGGATAGCCGATGTCCTCGGGCTCGAAAAAGAGCCCTTGTTCCTCTTGGCGCATCCCGAGGCCAGCTCCCTGCTCAGCGCGCGGCGCGAAGCTTCCGAGCCGCGCAAGGCGGATCAGGCTTGGCGTGATTTTTCGGGAAATAAGGCCCTGCTGGCGCGGCACAATGTCAATTCGCGGGAATTGCGTGTGCTGTCGCAAGTGAACCTGCTGGGCAAGGTCACCGCGCCACGCTATTTTCTGTTTATTCTCAACGCGATCCGGCAGGCGGTCGAAGACGAGGATTGAACTGAGGAGGCATCGGATGCCTCCAATGGGGCTCGGGTCTGTTGCCCCTGCGATTGCTCTGGAGTCTCAAGAGCCGGTTGCCAGAATGGCGCTCGGACGGGCGCGTCGTTCTGACTTTCCCTTTTTAGACTCCGCAGTTTTTTCGACAGGACACAGGGACCGCCTGTTTTCTCCCGCCTTCAGTTGGTGTAAGCCAAGAGTGTAGCTCTGTCGTCCGTTCGTGGAGTGGAGGCGCGAATGGCTGGCGACAATGTTTCCCGCCGGCTGATCAAATTTTGGTGGGTGGTTGCCTTCGTGGTCGGTGCCGGATTAGGTACCGTCTCGACCGTCGTGGTCGGTCCGCGCAACGCGATCTGGCTGATCGCCACCTTCGGCATAATTGCCGGTGCGGTGGTGGCGGTGGTCGAACTCGGTGGCGAGCGGCCGGCTTATGTTAACCGCGCCTTGAGCCGTACTTGGTTTACCCCGTCTCGTGCCCAGCTCAAAGTCTCTCAACATAAGCCGCCCAAGGACAAACCATCCGCAAGACGCGGGCAACTGCACGCTGTCACGGGCAAGGGAACAGCCGATCCGCCGTCTCGGAGTTCTTGAGCGCCTCCTGACACCGGCATCGGTGCCTCTTTGCGTGCCTGGCTCGCTGGAGAGTCGGCGTGCAAAACTCCGCCACTGCTGCTACGAAACTAAGTGGCGACACTAATCGCTTGACTTTCCGTCAACTGGAGCGACCCATGGCCAAGACGAGTCAAGACTGGCGAATCGAGGGAACTTATTTTGAATCGTGCAATTGTGAACTCTTATGCCCGTGCCTGTTGACGCATGCGCAAGCGCAACCGACGGAAGGGCATTGCGATGTGGTTCTCGCGATTCATGTCGATCGCGGAAATTACGGCGGGACCGAGATTTCGGGTCTCAACGCGGTCCAGGCACTGACCACGCCGGGACCGATGGCCCAGGGCGGCGGAACCTTGGCGGTTTACGTCGATAGCCGCGCCAAAGCCGATCAGCGCGCGGCCTTGGAAGCGATATTCACTGGTAACGCGGGCGGACCACCGTCATTAATGGGCGGCATGATCGCCAAGCGACTACCTACGAAAACCGCGGCCATTTCGTATAGCGAGGACGGCCGTAAATGGCAGGTCTCCATCCCGGACATCACCGACGTCACGGTCGAAGGCGTGGCGGGGGCTGGTAACCAGGTGGTTTGGCTCGAAAATGTCGGCCATCCCTTCTCGCGTCGGCTGGCGGCGGCGAAAGGCACCAGCAGTCATTACCGTGATCATTCGATGAGCTTCGATAATTCGGGCCGCAACGGCCATTTCTCCGCAATCAACTGGTCCAACGCGTAGCTTTCAGGCGGCCCGCCAACGGCGCATGGCAGGTTCTTTGGAAAAAAGCATAGCCATGCCGACGACATCGGAAAAAACGCATACCGCCTCGGGCTGGACCATTGATTCGCCACTGCGGTTGCAATTGCACCAACGTGTCGTGATTTGGGCCGGACTCGGGGCGATCACATTTTTGGCCTGGCTGTATCTCTTCCGGATGCCCATGGCACCGGAAGATTTGGGCGTCGCCGGCACGAGGATAGCCGCGCTGATGCCACTCGGATGGGCTCAGGTCTGGCTCACTTTCATGATGTGGGCGGTGATGATGGTCGCGATGATGATGCCGAGTGCGGCGCCGATGATCACGACCTACGCTCGTGTTGCGCAATCACGCGGAGGTGCGACTCGCCGAACCTGGATTTTTACACTGGGCTATATTGTCGTATGGGCTATCTTCAGCGCGGCCGCAACCGCCACCCAGATGGGACTGCGGCACCTGGCGCTAATCGACAATGCGCTGAGCCTCGCACCGATTGCCGGAGGTGTAATTCTAATCGTAGCTGGAATCTATCAACTCACGCCCTTCAAGGAAGCATGCCTGGGCGGATGCCGTTCGCCAATCGGTTTTCTTATGACGCAATGGCGCGAGGGCAGTGGCGGCGCCTTTAAAATGGGTCTCAGGCACGGCGCGCTGTGTGTTGGATGCTGTGGGATGTTGATGGCGCTTCTGTTCGTTGCGGGCGTGATGAATCTGCTGTGGATAGCCGTGATTAGCGCTTTCGTGCTGCTCGAAAAGGCGTTCCCATATGGCCGTGGAATCAGCAAAGTGGCTGGCGTCGCGCTGATCGCGATGGGAATCGCGGTCACGCTGGGCTGAGCGGCACACGTGATCGCGGCGAATTGCGATGACGTGTGTAAAAGAATCAAACGGCCGCGTCCTTCATACTATCGGCCATTCGACTCATCCGATCGGTGAGTTTCTCGGGCTATTGCAAATGCATCACGTTCAAGTGCTGGCAGACGTGCGTTCGTTTCCGAGCTCGCGTAAATGGCCGCATTTCAACCAAGCCGAGCTCAGCCGGGCTATCGAGCATGACGGCCGCGAGTATCGCTGGTTTGCGATGCTGGGTGGCCGGCGCCATTTGAAGCGGCCCGATTCACCCCATACGACTTGGGAGCACCCTGCCTTTCGTTCTTACGCTGACTATGCGGATACGCCTGAATTTGAACAGGGGCTGGCCGATCTGACGCGGCTTGCGGCGGAATTCCGCACCGCGATCATGTGTTCGGAGGGACTCTGGTGGCGCTGCCATCGGCGTATCATCTCCGACCATCTGACATTGCGCGGATGGCGGGTGATACACATTATGCCCGACGGCAAAACCAGCGAACATCGGATGACGGAATTCGCATCGATACGCGACGGCCGCTTGATCTACGACGGCGGAGCAGCCACGTCTTGATTTCGTATAATGTCTTAATCCTTGCCCGCGTTGCGTTGAAGATAAGTGAGAATGGTGGTCCGCTGCTGCGCGGTGAGCGGCGGCTGCCCCGCCGCTACAATCCTTGCCTCCATCATCTTGACCTGCTGTTGCCACATCGCCACCGTTAACGAGCGGGGATCGTATGGCCGATGACATACGCCACATCGATGCACATACACCTGTTCCGCCGCCGACCCGGTTTCCGGCAATGGACGGTGCGCGCATCCGGCAACGGTGATAATCGCTAGCATTACGCCGGCGCAGACAGCGAGCAAAAGGGGACTTCGAAGTGTGGAACGTGCAATTCTCATTCAATTCGCCATGTTAACGCACTTCGCCCCGCGAGTGTGCACGTTTCGGATCGCGCGGCACCGCTGATGCGCCAGAATATGTCCACCACCTCTTGCGCGTGAGCATCCGTCCGACGTACCAAACCGTCGCCACAATCGCCATCCATTCGATTTCCTTAAGCCATTATTGGTCGAACGCTACCACATAGCCGAAACGAAGGCTGCCGCGATGAGCGCCAGCGCCGCGTACCCCGCCCTGCCAGCAAATTTTCTCACCGCAATCGCAAGCCCGGAAGCAGGCGGTTAAGCTCCCCCCGCAAAGCATCAACCAATGAACGGCGGTCAGCGTCAGACAAACGCACCTTGCGCTCGCTTTCAGGCCGGGTCCATACCGGCTCCAGATGGCGCGAATCGTGCGCCTGGCGCGGAAAGACGTGCCAATGTACGTGCGGCTGCTGATTTCCCAGGCATTCGTAGTTCAACTTCAAGGGGTTTGTAGCATTCGAAATCGCCTCGCCCAGCGCCATCAATTCGTCAAACAGGGCTAAGGCATCCGCTCGCTCGAAGAGATGAAGTTCGGTCACATGCCGCTTCGCCAGCATCACGCAGTAGCCGCGATAGAATTGGGCGTCGCCGAGAATTATCCAGCTATGCGGCAACTCCGCAACAGTATCCGCGAACTGACCCGAAGCGACACGTTCTATCAGAGCGCATATGCCACATGCGGACGCACCGGGATGTTTCGTGACGAGCGTCACGACGATGTCTCCGGCGAGCCCGCGGGCGCGACACGGACAAGCCTGACGCGGGCGTATTTCAGCAGGTCGGCGACCGTATGAAGTTTGTATTCTTTTTCATAATACACAGTGCTGATGCCGGTATTGATCAGCACCTTCATGCAATGGATGCAGGGCGTGTGGGTGACATAAACGTCGGCGTCGCGAATCGCACTGCCGTTGCGTGCGGCTTGCGTAATCGCGTTTATCTCGGCGTGAATCGTGCGATAGCAATTCTGCTCGAGTTCGCCATCCGGCGTGCGCGATTCGTAAATCAGGCAGCCCACTTCGTTGCAATGCGGCAAACCCGCCGGCGAGCCATTGTAACCTGTGGCCAGGATGCTGCGGTCACGCGCAATCACCGCGCCAACTTTGGCTCGCAAGCAGGTCGAACGCTCCGCGACCACACGCGTGATGGTCATGAAATATTGATCCCAGCTAGGTCGATGATCGCTCAATGGCGATACTCCGCAACGTGCAAAGGGTTTGCACAACCGCCGGATTTAAATTTTGACGCCCAGCGCATGCAACATCGCGTTGCCCGAACTGGCTGCCGTATGCAAAACGACGCTCTTGATCGGCGGTTCGCCAGCCGGCTGCGCCGGATTGCCGGTCGGCATTTGCCATGAAAACGGCACCTGACTGAATACCAGAATGAACAGAACAATTGTGGCGAACGCCGCGGCTTTGCGCGAGGCGGGCAGCGGCGTATCAGCATCGCGCGTCGAAGGATGGCCCAGGCCCAGAAGAATCAGCAGCACGAACCAGAATAGCCATCCGAACCAGAAATCCAGGCCTAGATAGTACGGGATGACCACCATCAGAACACAGGCGAGAGCAAACAGCCGCGAGATTATCCGATGCCATCGCGAGCCGAAGAGCGAATAAATGACGTGTCCGCCGTCCAGTTGGCCGACCGGAAGCAGGTTGAGCGCCGTGACAAAAAAGCCCAGCCATCCGGCGAAAGCGATTGGACTCAGGTTGACGTTGACCGTATTGGGATCAACTCCCAGCATCAGACGCGACAGGCCCCAAAACAGTATCGAATTGCCAAGTTGCAGCCCGCCTTGCGAAGTGTCCAACGGAGTGACGCCGGAATTATGCAGGCCATATATAACGGCGATCAGCGCCACGAGCATGCCCGCCCATGGTCCGGCCGCGCCTATATCGAACATCGCGCGGCGCGTCCGTGGCGGCGTCTTCATCCTGATAAAGGCGCCGAAGGTACCGATGAAGAAGAGCGACGGGTATGGCGCGGGCAGAAAATACGGCAAAGTGGCATCGACACCATAACGGCGGGAAGCCAGATAATGCCCCATCTCATGCGCGCCCAGAATTAGCATCAGGGGAATCGAAAAGCTTAATCCCGCAATCAGGTTGGGCAGGGATTGCGGCAAAAAAATTGAAACGCTGGCCCCGGCCATATCGGCGCCCGCCATCGTGGTGGTCAGGAACGTAACGAAGAACAGGACGATATTGAGCGTCGAAATGCGCACCGGTACCCGTACCACTTCATGTACGGGCGCGGGACCCGCCGGCGCTTCATAGCGCGGGATCTCCGCTAAAACCGGGGAAATGTCCTTGCTCGCGATAAAGTCATCCATAGCGCCGAATGTTAACCACCCTTGGCGGGTCGTACGGTTATCCGCGCGCCCACGCCGGCCTTGAAGCGCGCCGCCGCGCTGCCATCACGCACAGCAACCTCCAGCAGATTGAAGCTTCCGAACGTAGCGAGGGAGGCGCCCCGGGGCGCATCAGCGTAAGTCCTGCGAATCTCAATTGGCGCGCCGCGACCGATCCTAACCGAAAGCCTGCAACCGCGAAAGTGCTCAACCAACCGTTCGACCGCCGCACGATCGACATTGGTGACCAGATTGCCGTAGCCATCTTCATAAATGACCGCGCCGCGCAGGTAGCTCGGCGTTTCATCAACCAGCTCGACACTGAGCTGCTCAAGGCTTTCACGCTCAGGCCCCAGCAACCCGAGCCGCACTCCGCGCCATAGATGGGCGGCGGCGGGGGCAAAAACGTCACGGCCGTGAAAGGTCGCACTGGTTTGTGGCAAGCGATAGCGGGGCGCGCGCAATTCGATCACGCGCGCAATCGTGGCCTGCCGCGCCGCCAGCCACATCAACCCGTTGTCAGGACCGACGAAGCGCGCGCCCGCGCGGGTTTCCACCGCAATCGGCAACCGCGCGGTGCCAACTCCCGGATCAACCACAGCCAGAAAGACCGTGCCTTTGGGAAAATAGCGCCAGCATTGTTCCAGCGCCAATGCACCGGCGACAACCGATTGCGCCGGCACGCCGTGCGTGATGTCGATTATCGGCGCCTGCGGCGCAATGGTGCCGATTACACCCTTCATCGCCGCCACGTAATGGTCGCGATAGCCAAAGTCTGTGAGAATCGCGATTGGAAAGCGGGTTTTGACCTGCATATCGGCGTCAGTCCGCCGTGGCGCGAGAAGGGCGTCGCGCCAGCTCCTCACGAATCGCGGCGGCCAGAAGCGGAAACATCAACTCGTGATGGCCGGTCAGGGCAAAAGCACGTCCGCCCTCGCGCGTGGGACGCTCAAGCACGTTCATGCGCGGGCGGTATTGCCGTACGAAATCCATATCGACCGCGGTGAAGTTCTTTACCTTGCGCCCCAGGTTGCGTGCGAGATTGAGCGCCTTAAGAAAAACTTCGGGCATCACCACGGCCGATCCTAAATTTATTACGACGCCACCGGAGAGCCCCGCCACAACGGCCACCAGCCGGCGGAAATCCGTCATGCTGGCTTGGCCGATCGCAGCGCCATCGGCGGTTGGATGCATATGGATAATGTCAGCGCCAAGGGTCACGTGCACGGTCGCCGAGACCTCAGCCTGATAGGCGGCGGCAAATAGGCTGGTATTGCGAAACTTGAATTTCGATTGTGCGATCTCGCGCCCTATCACTTCGCCAAACCCGGCGCCTTCGGAAGCCGCAGTTTGCGCCGCCGCATTCAGAAACGCTCCGGTCTCCTCGGCCATGCCGAAGCTGCCGTCGGCCAGCCCAGCGCCGACGTCCTCGGAGGTGCGCCCGGCAAAGGCTAATTCGAAATCGTGGATAATCGCGGCACCGTTGGTCGCCAGGCCGCTGATCACGCCTTCACGTATGAGGTCGCCGATTATCGGACTTAGGCCAACTTTTATCGGGTGCGCTCCCATCATCAGCAGCAACGGCCGATTATGGAGCCGTGCTAAGACAATGCGCCGCGCAATTTCGAGCATATCCGCGGCCGCAAGCGTCTGTGGCAAGGAATCGAGAAAATTGCGGAAACTGGCACCAGCTTTTGGCGAGCCCGCGAACTGGTCACGCTTGACAACACGCGAGAGCGTCACCAGCTTGCGCGTATGCGCCTTGGTCACGTCAAGCGGCGGTGGCTTTATCACGGCGCGACGCTGGAGTCTGGCAATTTCGAATTCATGAGACGTAAAGGCTAACCGATACCCGCCACTCTCGCCAAGTATACTCACGCTTCACAGCGTCAGGCTGTTTGCGCATCACGTGGCGATTTTGCATAGTGATTTCGGGTGACAACGCGCGCGCAAAGGTGCTTGGGGAGGACCAGAGCGTGGCGGAGCGGTATGCTGTCGGCCGCACTGCTCGCGGCGTTGATCCTGTTGCCGGCGAGCGCACGATCGCAGCCCTACTCCAAGCTGCCCTCAAGCCGGCAGATTCAATCCGCCCTGGAGCATTTGCCGTCACATCTGATCACGCCGCCATCCAATCCAAATCAGGCGCAACCCGCCAGTTCCCGCAAAATGCCGTCGGTGATTGTCGAAATGAATGACGAACTACCGATGTATGAACCGAGCCATTTGACGATAACCACCGGTGATACGGTGGAGTGGAAGAATAACGGGATCGTCGATCACTCCGCCAGTGACAATGCGCAAAAGGCCGACAATAAGTCCGACGCCAAGTTACCCGCCGGAGCCACTCCGTTCTACTCAGGCGCGATTATGCCCGGGCACGTGTATCGTTATACCTTCACCGTGCCGGGCGCCTACAAATATTTCTGCGATTCCCACGAGTCGGACGGCATGATCGGCGAGATCACGGTGCATGCGACGCCGGAAACTCCCGAAGCCGAGTCCAAAAATTCTCCATCAGACAACCGTCCGCTGACGCGCGTCGCCCAAGACCCGCCGAGATAGCCGATTCCAAAAAATGACCGCCAACCCTGTCTACCCTTTAGGCAGGCCGAGTTGGCGCTCGCCGAGAATATTTTTCTGGATTTCGCTGGTTCCACCCGCAATCGTGTACTGACGCGAACTGAGCACGCGATTGAGCCATCGCGGCGCATCGGGTACCACTTCAGTCGCTTCACCGATTAAGGCATAGCCGCCCAGCAACTCACTGGCGAAGCGTGCGATTCGCACTCCCAGTTCCGATCCGAAGAGCTTCAATACCGAGCCTTCAGGTCCTGGCGGAAGGCCCTTTAGCCGGCGGGTGAGCGAGCGCAAACGCGTGTATTTCGCCGCCTCACACTCGATCATGAACTCGGCCAGGCGCTGCCGCACCCATTCCTGGTCCCATGCGGGGCGTCCATCGATACTTACACGATGTGCCAGTTCGGCCAGACGACGCACCTGGGAGGAATGGCCGCCGCCGCCCGCGATGCCACGTTCGAAGGCCAGCGTGGTAACCGCCACTTTCCAGCCTTCGTTCAGCGGCCCGACCAGATTGTCCTTCGAGATTTGAACATTATCGAAGAAGACTTCGTTGAAGTGATGATGTCCGTTCATCACGACCAAGGGCCGCACCTCGACGCCCGCCGCGTGCATATCGTCGAGGATCAGGTAACTTATGCCTTTGTGCTTCGGCGCCTCCGGGTCGGTGCGCGTCAGCAGGAACATCTTGTCCGCGTACTGCGCGCCCGAGGTCCATACCTTCTGTCCATTAACGACGAAATAATCGCCCTTTAGCTCGGCGCGCGTTTGCAATCCCGCCAGATCGGAGCCGGCGCCCGGTTCGGAATAACCCTGGCACCAGATATCGTCGCCGCTGAGTATGCGAGGCAGATAGCGCTGTTTCTGACCATCGGTACCCCAATGCATCAGGGTGGGACCAAACAGACTGATGCCGGAATACCCTGGCAGGATCGGGGCACGCGCTTTGAAGTACTCTTCGTCAAAAATCGTCTGCTCGATAAGGCTGGCCTGGCGGCCGCCATATTCGCTGGGCCACGAGAGGCCCACCCAGCCCGCCGTGTTGAGCGCACGCTGCCAGGCGCGGCGTTTTTCGAAAATCCCGCGATTGGGCGCGATCCGCTCATCCATCGGGTCGTCGATACATAAGTCCGGTGGCAGGTTCTGCTTGAGCCATACGCGCACCTGCTCACGGAAAGCGTCCTGCTCGGGCGTATAATCAAAATCCATGTCGGCCGCCTAATTGAGATTGAAGGCTCGCGCCGCGTTCTCCCACAGGATTTTGCGCCTGCTCGTGTCGCTAATCGGCTGCTTCAGAACCGCTTCGACGCCCCACGGGAAAGTGCCGTCGGGATGCGGATAATCAGTGTCCCAGAGGAAATTATTGTCGCCAACCAATTCTATCGCGGCCTTCATCGTGGGCTCGTCGCCGCGAAAGGCGACATAAAAGTTTGATTTGAAATACTCCGTCGGCCGCTTGGTTAGATATTCATGTTCGGCGTTGCCACTGTAGTTCCAATGCTGCTCCATGCGTTGCAGCCAATACGGCACCCAGCCGCCATCGGCTTCAACATGGACAACCTTGAGCTTGGGCAATTTTTCCAGCACGCCGTACCAGATCAGCCCGGCCATCGCCGCCATCGCCTCAAACGGATGTGACAGGATATGACCGCTGACATGGGTATTCATGCGATCGCCGAAGGACGGTACCGAAGACGAGGCTGAGTCATGAGTCGAAATTGGCTTGCCAGTCTGCTCGACTTCACTCCATAGCGGCAGGTAATCATCGTCGAAAATACTGCAGCCGCGCACCGGATTGGGCCGTACGTAATAGCTGACACATCCGAGTTGATGCGCACGTTGGGCTTCCTTGATTGCCTCCTCAACGCTTTGCATCGGTAAAATCGCGGCCCAGCGCAGGCGATCAGGCCTGTACGCGCAATACTCCGCGCTCCAATTGTTGTAGGCCCGGCAGCACGCCGCGAGCAGTTTGGGATCGTTGAATTGACGGCCTAGCATCTGGCCCGCCGCGGTCGGATAGAGAATAGCGGCGTCGACGCCCTGCTCGTCCATATCGGCGATACGGCTCTCGGCGCTGAAACCGGTTTGCCGCGCGCGGCTGAAACGCTCCATCGCCTTTTGCACGCTCTTTAGAAAAGCGGGCGCGGCCATCGGATACTTGCCCTTCTCGCGTGTGAAGGGCTCACCCTCGACCAGGAAGGTGCGCCGGCCAGAGTCGGGCGCCTTGCCCATTTTTGGCGCCTGGGACTTGTAAGCGTCCTCCATATAACGCTCCCACATCCATTCCGGTTCCATTTGATGGGTGTCGGTATCGACGAGTTTGTATCCGTCTCGCATCGAAATTTAACCTCATGATTCTATGCACCTTATTTTACACATGCGCGTGGTCAGCCGTCTCGCACGCTCTCATGCTCGCGGCACAATCAACGCCTTCACTCCCTGTTTGGCCTTGAGCAATTCGAACGCCTCGACGCCGTGGGAAAGGTCATAACGATGGGTCACCATCGGCTTGAGGTCGACCGCGCCGCTATCGAGCAAGGCAATCGAACGCCGCCAGGATTCCGGCATCCGGACCCGCGACGGAATGATCTTGGCGCCGTGAAAAAACAATGCGCGCATTTCCGCATTGCTGATATCGCGCGCGGGCCATCCAACCTCGACCAGTTCGCCGTTACGGCGCATCAACTGGCGCGCCGAATCGAGAAAGCCAGCAGCGTCGAACACCACGTCGGCACCCTCGGACGGCATCAGGGCGCGCACCTGTTCGATCCAGTCGCGATCGCTTGCGCACACCGTTTTGAATCCCATCTCGCGCGCCAGCGACAGTCGCTCGGCATCAATGCTCAGCCCGGTTATCACCAGCGCCGACACGCCCAGTGCCCGCGCCGCGAGTGCCGTACACAACCCTATCGGCCCCGGCCCTTCGATCACGCAACTGTCGCCCGCCCGCAGCGAAGATTCCTCGACTGCATGAACGCCGGTGGCAAACGGTTCGAGCAACGCCGCTTGCTCCAGGTCCATCGTGCGTGGCACCAGCCATGCGTTCTGAGTCGGCGCAATCGCATATTCGGCGAAAGAACCGCCCAGGCGGCCGGGTTCGAGGCAAAAATTGAACCGGCCCGCCTGACACGAGGCACATCGTCCGCAAGGCCCAAACGGGTCAAGCGCCACATGGTCGCCGACCTTGAAACCGCGCACACCGGCGCCGACTTCGACAATTTCACCCGCCGGTTCATGGCCCAGGATAGTTGGCAACTGCGCAACCATCCTATCGGCACCGAGTTCCCATAGATAAAGATGGAGGTCCGAACCGCAAATCCCGCAGGCCGCGATTTTAACCAATAGTTGACCGTCCGCCGGATGCGGCACCGGAGCGTCGATAATTTCGACACCGAATTCAGGCCGCGTTTTGGCAATCGCCTTCATATGCGATGACCTCCTGTTTCTTAAATACGACTGTGCGATGCCTTAGGTCAAAAGCATAGTCTCGCTGCCAAAAGATTAAACGCAGTCACATCTGATGCGTACGCCGCTGACGGCTTAGTTCGTTCCAAAGCCTTCGCTATCCGGGCCGGGCCAGCGTACGCATAAGCTCCCGAATTTCTTCGGACTCCAACCGCTCAAAGTTATCCGTCCGCTCGATGATCTTCTCTACCGCACGCGGATGGAACAGACGGCCAAGACAGTCACGCGCCTTGATCAGATATTCGTCACGCGGGATCGGCTCGCCCCACGCACCGTGCGGACGCGCACATCGCACCTTGATGAGTTCGCCGCTTGCGAGTTCGACCGCGATTTCCACCCACATCCGGTCAAGCGCGGCGGGTATCTCTTTGGATTGCCGCAGATGTGTCTTCGAAAGTAGCGCCACGATCTCGGCGCGACGGCAATGCTCGTCGGTGAAGCTATCGATACCGACCGCGCCATCGAGCAGCGCGCATGCGGCCGTGTACTGAAAACTGAATTTACCCTCAAGCCCAGTGGCGGGATGTGGCCGGTCAACGTATTGCATCACCGGAGCGACGATTTCCACGGCTTGAATCGCCACCGGATTGGGAATCCGCTCGCGCGCCTCAAGTGCCGCGGTGATCACGAAATGAGTCGCGTACTGGCTGGGGTACATCTTGGTCGCGTAACCCGGCTGAACAATCCGTAATGGTGCATCGGTGCGCGTAAGCGCCGTCTTATCGTAGTCCGGACCGAAGAAGGCCTGGGCATAGCCATGCGGCGCCGCGATCACATCGGGATTGGCGGTGAAGCCGCGCGCTACCAACAGCGCCGCCTCCAGACCCATCGCCGCCGCCATCCCGCAATGGGTGCATTTGGTCATCGTACCGGCGTTGGCCAACAGCGTACCCGATCGCGACGCGGCTATCCCAATCGCATTGCACATCTGGTCCTGTTCCAACGTGAGCAGATTGGACGACGCCACCGCACTGCCAATCACCCCGACCATGCCCGGCGGATGGAAGCTGAAAGCTCCGGCGTCATATTGGCGCGAGGCCATGCGCAACCGCCCTTGCGCCTCAACACCGGCTACTAGCGCCGCGAGAATTCCGGCGCCGTTGACGGCCCGCCTCTCGGCCAGGGCGAGTAGCGCGGGCAAAGTGGTGGACAGCGCATGGGTCGCGGGATTCCACATCGGCTCGTAATCGAGCACGTGCATCGAAGCGCCATTTAAATAGGCGGCTGAAACGACCGAGGTTTTAAAACCAAAACCAATCGCGGTCGCATCTGGGTTTCCACCCAGATCGCGCAGATGGTCCGCGAGGACGCGTGGCGCACGTTCCCGGCTGCCAGCCGCGGCCACCGCCATCCCGTCGAGTATCAGCCGGCGCGCAGCCGCGATAGCGCAGGAGTCGAGCGACTCGTACGAAATTCCGCGCAGATTTTGGCCGAAGGCCGCGGTCAGATTCATGCGACCAACTGCGTTCGCAGGCTCGCACGCAACTCGGCTGACAATGCGGACGCGCGCATGTAAATCCAACCCTCCATCAGGCGTCGCGCGGTGCGATAAACCGTCGCGTGCTCCGCCATCCAGCTATCGCCGCGTTTACACACAGACGCATCGACGACCGTAACTCCCGAGGGCTGCGCAATTCTCACCGGGTCGCCATTGTCGGACGCCCGTGCCATGCGATGTATCAGGCTGCCCGGCAGGCGCGCCGCCACTGCCAGACACATCGCACCTGTGAGCGGAACCGCGCGATGCGGTTGCTCCTGCGAGATCATGCGCACCGTCACGTCCATCGCGTCCGAGGCCAGGATTTCGCCCGCAAGCGTACGCGCCTGGCGCGCTCTCGTAACCATCGCGACCTTCGGGATACTCGGTATGCGGGCAGCCGCCTCGGCCGTGCTGGCGATTCCCATACGGATGCTGGCGG
>JBOHWM010000611.1:0-5195 GCA_050736555.1 Binataceae bacterium (SeqCode) | reverse complement strand
CGCTCCGAGCATTACGAATACGAGCGGCTGCGGCGCTTGCATCCGCATGCCGAGACGACCAACGCGCCCGAAGGCACGATTCGTCCATAACACCAACCCGCGGCGGCTAGGCTGTCGAACGCGGCTTCATTGAAGCTGTTCGCGGGGATGGCAACTCGAAACTTTGCCTTCCCCGCGAGGCCGTCCGCCCTACAATTCCTTGGGTTCAGCGGCTCCGGAGTATTTCATAGTCCTCGACAGTGCGCGCAGGCTCGCCTTGGCGATTTGGTTCTGTTATTACCTGACAGAGCCAAAGGAATGTATCGTCAGGACCGAACCGCGCTCACGAATCGCGCCGCGATTGCGCAAGGGGTGCGCAAACTTGCGCCAGCGCTGCTGATGTTGCTCGGAGCCAGCTTGCTCGGCTGCTCCAACGCCGCCTTGGACGCTGGGCAACGCGATATCGCCGCCCATCAATATGACGCCGCTCATCAACAATTCCTGACTGCCGCTCAGTCGCGCCATCTCTCCGAATGGCAGCGGTGCAAAGTGCAGGACGGATTATGCCTGACGGAATTTAAGATCGGCACGCCCGCCTACAGCCTCGCGGCCCAGCATCAGGTCTGCGCAGCGGCATTGGATAATCATGGTAGCCGCAGTGCTCCGATATTCGCCCAAATTAACGCCGAGGAACGCGCCAAGGACGCCAGCGAGGTCGGCGCGGCGCTCCAAGATCACGATCTGGCTCGAGCCGAAACCGCAATGATTGACTATCAGTCCCATCCTGGCGCGGACGCACGGCTGACTGAGCGCTGGACGCGGCGTGTATGGAACCTGGTCAATCGCCCCGAGCGTCATCCGCGGCACACGATTTCACCGGCGATTTCAACACTCTCGCGCCAGTATCCGCGAGTACGAACTATGGGGCCCGGCGCCTTTCGGCATTGGATACTCAAAAACACCACGGTGGCGGGAGAGCCGATGGTTTCCGATATGAGAATCGGACGCGGTGCGGTCGATTTGTGGGTACCCGATGATCAAGCGCACACGGTGGCGCTCAACCTCAACCGCTTTGTGCGCGTCAACGACGCACTGGTCGCGCGATGCCGATGCGACGGTCACACCAATGTCGCCATCGAGGGTAAGCGATTGCCGGCTTACCTGATGCGGTTGGATCCCGAGATACGTCAGAGCGAAGTTGTGATTTTGCCACGTCCGGAGTAGTCAACGCTACGTTTATGCCTCAATTACGAACGCTGCGCGGCACATGCCGACGAGCGAAACGATGGCATCCGTCGCTTGAGACGCGCCCGAACGGTCGTTCGGTGCGTTACTCCGACGCGGGCCAGTCCAGTTGTAATTGGCGGTCGATTGAACGGCGCGGTTTGTCGTAATGCTCGACGCCGCCTAACAAAGCCAACGCTGACCAGACAATTCGTCGCGTCCATCCATTACGGCGCGGCGCGGTTCTCCGGCTCATGTCCAACTCGAATTCATTGATTGTGGTCGCTTTGCCCAATTCCATTTCAAACCAGGCCCCCCTCCGTCAGATCCTCATACCGCAACATCCAAACCCGCCACAGGCGGAGTCATCAAATGTCGTGCCAGCCACGGCAAGATGATATCGGACTCGGCCAAGCGCCTGGCTAGAGACGATTGAACAGCCAAGTTAACTTGTCGGGCAAGTCACAGGATGGAATTGAGGAATTCTAGCGAGCGTAGCTTGCGGTCGAGAATCGTCGCGAGGAATCGCGAGATGGCAAGACGCCCATCCTCGCCCGCGCACGCCGATGTGGCAGCAGCGCAGCTAAACCGCGACCGCGCGAGTTGCTCAAGTGCAGCGATACTGGCCGCACCTAGCCTGACCCCGCCTTCAGAAGCTGGCCGGCAACCCTGGCAAATCACGCCGCCACGCGCCGGGACGAAGTAGGCAATCGCGCCGTCCCCGCCCACCGGAGCGGAGCACGCTCGACAATATGCGAATTCCAAACCGAAACCGGTGGCGTTCAGGATGTGCAGTTCATAGGCCTGGCGCAAGGCGTTGCTCGCAACCACCGCGCTCATCGCGGCGATGGCGCCGGTCAGCACCTCGTATGCCGCGGTGGCCTCGGCCTCTTCGGAAGTGAGTGCGTCGGCCAGTTCAAGCATGTAGCTGCCGAGCGCGATTTTAGCGAGATCGTCCTCCACCGGCGCAGGGGGCAAATCGCCGCGTTCGGCACGCGTGATAAACACCAGTTGGCCATGTGGACGGCGGCGGAAATAAAGCGTCACCTGCGAAAACGGCTCGAGCTTGCGTTCGAAGCGCCTGTGCGAAGCCTTGGCCCCTTTGGCAATACCGCTGAGCTTACCCTGATCGCGGGTCAGCAGGGTGACGATGCGGTCGGCGTCGGCATAGTCACGCGCGCGCAGCACGATTGCGGGTGTCGATTCTTCGGCCGGCATTACCGTCGCCAGTTGTTATAGACCCAGACGCAGCATCGCGTCCTGGATGTCTTTGACTTTGGAACGCATCGCCGTGATCGCGCCAAGGTCGCGGCCATTATCCGCCGCCTCGCGCATCAAGCTGTCGAATTTCACCAGGATATTGGCCAACTTGGTGTGCGCTTCGATTTGTGCGCGTTTTTTCAATTCGTCACTTTCCCATCCGCGTTCAGCGTAATCTCGCAACTCCTGGCCCTGGATCAGCAACTCGCGCGCTTCATCCTCATAGCCTTTGACCAGCCGGCGAATCGCGTCGCGAACCTTCGGCAATTCCTCCGGATCTTTCCACAGCACGTGTTCGAGGAAGACCATGTCATCTTCGCCGGCTTGATTACGTCCACAGATGAAGGCATGCGCACGCATAATCGCCAGCGAATTGCGCCAACGCCGGTCCGACGCAATGATTTGTTGCGTGGCAAGCGCACGACGCAGTTCCGCCAGACTACGCATAATCACGCCCGGCAAAGTTACCCGCCGGGTTTCCGCGCGGAGCTGCTCCAATTCCTCAAATCTGATGACGGTGCGGCCACCCCGCTCCACTCCTTCGAGCATTTTGAGGAAGCGGAAATCCTCGCCGATATAATCGACCATGAAGCGCAGCATGAATCGATCATAAAGCGCGGTGAGCTCCTCCTCGTCGGGCAGCTCGTTGGACGCGCCGAACATCGTAATCAGCGGAACGCTCAGGCGTTCACGGCCGTTATGAAAAACGCGCTCGTTAATAATGGTCAGCAGGGCGTTGAGAATCGAAGAATTGGCTTTGAAAATTTCGTCGAGAAAAGCGATGTGAGCCTGCGGCAGCTTGTGATCCGTCACCCGTCGGTAATCGTCCTGCTCAAGGCCTTTGAGACTGACCGCGCCAAAGATTTCTTCCGGCGTTGAAAACTTGGTGAGCAGCCACTGAAAATAATTGGCGCCCTCGATACGCTGGCATAATTCGTCCGCAAGCATCGATTTGGCCGTGCCCGGCGGTCCAATCACCAACACATGGCTGGCCGACAGCAGCGCGCATAAGGCGCCATCGATAAGCTCACCGCGTTCAAAGAAAACGCGGTTGAGTTCTTCACGAATAGCGCTGATTTTTGCAAAGCCCTGCGACATGAGTCATACCGGCCACGCCGATTGCGCGGCGTCCATCAAATTTATCATCGCGCGATGTTCCGTTTAAGCGCAGCGGAACTGTCGGCCGCGACATAGGCATCTGGCTTGCCTATCGCATGCGGCCGGAGTTACAAGGAATCAAAGGACAGCCGCCTTCCAAACGGACGCGGCGCAATCGCATCGCTTTTGGGCCGGGGGTACCGCCATGGATAAAGCGTTAGCCGGAGTGAAAGTGCTGGACCTCACGCAATTTGAAGCGGGCACGTCATGCACTGAGATGCTGGCGTGGCTCGGCGCCAACGTGATCAAGGTCGAACCGCCCAAAATGGGCGAACAGGGACGTTGGATTTTAACTGAAAAGCCCGGCGTCGATTCCCATTATTTCATGCTGCTCAACACGAACAAACGCAGCATCTCGCTCAATCTCAAATCTCCCGACGGCCAACGGATGTTCCTCGACCTGGTCAAACAGGTCGACATTCTCTCGGAGAACTATTCGCTCGGCACGCTGGAGGGCCTCGGTCTCGGTTATGAGCGCCTGCGCGAAATCAATCCACGGCTCATCTATCTGACCGTCAAGGGTTTTGGCACCTTCGGGCCTTATAGCAAGTACAAGAGCTTCGACATGATCGCACAGGCAACCGGCGGCGCAATGGCGTTGACCGGCTTCCCAGGCTCACCGCCGCTCAAGCCCGGCCCGACTATCGGCGATACCGGCACAGGACTACACGCCGCCTGCGGCGTGCTGGCCGCCTATATTCAGCGTGAGCGCACTGGCAAGGGCCAGAAAGTCGAAGTCGCAATGCAGGAGGCGGTGCTGAATTTCGTGCGCGTGCCGATGATGGATACCTACATCACACAGAAACCCACCCCGCGGCGTGGTAATCGGCTCGGCAACGGCGCGGTGGGCGACGTCTTCAAGTGCGCGCCCGGCGGTGACAATGATTACGTCTTTATTATTTGCACGTCGCCCGAAATGTGGGAGGCGCTCTGCAAAACTATCGGACACCCCGAAATTCCCCAGGACCCGCGCTTCAAGGATCGCAAGGAGCGCCAGGTCCATATGGAAGATCTGACCGCGATGATCGAAAAGTGGACCGGCCAGCGCACCAAGCATGAGGCGATGAAGCTTTTGGGCGAAGCCGGCGTGCCATGCGGTGCGGTGCTCGACAGCGTCGAACTGCTCAACGACCCGCATATGCGCGAGCGCGGCATGATCGTCACGGTTGACCATCCGGTACGTGGAAAATTCACCATGCCCGGATGTCCAGTCAGGCTTGAAAACTCACCGGTCGAGGTGACCAGCGCACCTTTGTTGGGCCAACATAACGCGGAGATATATCGCGAGATGCTGGGCCTGGATGCCGCTCAACTGGAAAAGCTCAAGCAAGACGGTGTCATCTAACGTACACTCGGAGCCTGTGACTTTTTGTTATTCCGAAGCGCACCAACGCAAGCGGAGCCGAAGCGAGCAGGCCAGTCCGCGAGCTGCGTTCCAAATAAGGCTGCCAAAGCGAGGAATCGGGATTTACCCTGAGCGTAGTCGAAGGGCGGAGCAATTCTTTTCCAAAAGGAAAACACCCATCGCTGCGCGTAGATCCCTCGACTCCGCTCCGCTTCGCTCGGGATGACAG
>JBOHWM010000610.1:0-3166 GCA_050736555.1 Binataceae bacterium (SeqCode) | reverse complement strand
GATCCGGTCTACTCGCTGGCACGGTTGCTCACCGCCGTACTCGGATTGATCGCCGTCACCACATGTACGCTGGAAGTGCGCAATGGTGACGACGCCACACGCGTCTTCGGCCATTTCGTCCTGGGATGCTCCATTCTGATAGGCATCGTCGCGGCCTCCCTGGTATTGCTGCCGCACGGCATGACCTATTCGAATCCATTCAACGACCTCGGCGCCCAAACGCTCAAGGCGATGAAAGCCTCAGGTGCGCTCGAAGGAGTTAATCGTTTCGAAAGCATCTTCGGTCAGCCGAATGTGGTCGGTTCATTGATGCTGGTGACGGTCAGCAGCGCGCTGATTTACTGGCGCAAGGCGACGCGTTTTCAGAAGTGGGTATTGGCGGTGGTTATCGCGACCGCGCTTGGAGCCGACATCCTCGCCGATTCCCGCACACCGTTTATAGCCTTGGTGGTCGGCTGTGTACTGTATTCGATATGGAGGTACCGCCTGCGCAGCATTTTGGTCCTTGCCGGCGTGGGAGGCGCGGCATTGGTCGCGCTTATACTGATTGGAGCGGATATTCACAGTTATGTCGCTCGCGGCAATGTTAGTACGCTGACCGGGCGGACGGATATCTGGCTTTTCGCGATCCAGCAGATAAAGGATCAACCAATCCTCGGATACGGCTACGAGGTCGCCGGCGCGATTTTCAATTTTCGCTACTTCCCAATATGGTACGGGCCGTGGGATTTAGGACCTCACAGCTCACTCCATAATGGCTATCTGGGCCATCTGGTCGGGGTTGGTGTTCCGGCGACACTTTTCTGGCTGTATATCATGTTGCGCCCGTGGGTATATGTGATTCGTCAGAAAACCGACCCATGGAATCTCAAGCCGGCGATATTTCTCCTCGTGGTGCCGCTGCTGGTCGAGAATATGGCCGAAGCGGCAATCGGTGATTGTGCTGGTGCGGTTGGCCTTTTGTTCGCGCTGGCGTGGGTGATCGCCGAGCGATACCGGCTCATGTCGCTCGCAAAGGCCGAGAATGAGCGGCAACGGAAGCTCGAACAGATGCCTTCCGGTCTGAGAGCGGTAAGATACGGATGAGCAATCGGGGCACGGAGACGGGGCATTACCGGCTCACGCGCGTACGAGGCAAAGCGTGCGAGCATTCTTAGCCGGAGAGATCGGGACGCGGCTTCATTGCCGCAATTACCACAGCCAGCCATAACGCGCCGATAATCCATCCGCCGACAACATCGGTGGTCCAATGTACGCCGAGAGAGACTCGGTAAACTTCGACCAGCAGCGCAAGCACAGCAGCCATAATCCATAGTGGCTGCCGCCAACTTCCACGCAATTGCGCCAACAGCCATCAAACGCCCCATAAATCGCGGTGGCGCGCTCCGCATGTCCGGACGGGAATGAAGCGTCCAAAGTCCGCAAGCTTCCATCGCAACGAGAGGGCGCACCCGCGTGATTTCGAGCTTGAGCCCAACCTCGAGCAGCACCGCGCCGCGTAAACCGCGATCAGAATCGACATCGGATGCCATCGGCCGGTTCGAAGCCGCATCGCCAGCCCGGCGCCGATTGCGACAGCGGCGGTAAACCATGGCGCGCCTAGCATCGTCACACGCCAGATCGCGTTCATCAAGGACCGGCTGCGATGCGCGCCCTTGAGGTAAACGGCAATGTTCCAATCGAAATTGGCAAAGCGCGTATGGGCCGTCAGGTGCCGCACGCCTTCCGCTATCAGCCATGATGTAAAGCCGAGCGCGAGAAGTCCCGCTTAAGGGGAGCAGTGAAATGGTTGGCGTGGCGAGTTTCCTCGCCAACGCCCACCATCTGTCGCCCGCCGTTGCCCGGCTCTGGGAGATAAGAGCGCGCGGTTCGCCGTATGAACCAAATCGCGGTACTTGCCGCTGTTACCAGCAAGAATGGGAATGCGAAAGCGATTAGTCCATGGCAAAAAGGTGATGCACTTACCGCGCTCGCACTTCGAGCTGCTCCGGGAACTTAATCCATGCCGATGAAAGATTCGACGGACGTCACCCCGCTAAGCGACATCGCGCGCCGGCGTAACCTCGCTGGTGCAAAACGTGCACCGTTTGGCCGCTACCGGAATGTCACTTAGGCATTCGGGGCATTTTTTTTGTTGCAAGAGGTGGTGGAGAAAACCGCTGCACCAACATAGTCATCGGTACCACGACGAAGAAATATACCGCCGCCGAAACGAGTATGAACGAGATCAGGGCGTTGATGAAGTTGCCCAGCATGAACCTGCTGCCATTGAGCGTAAAGAGGATGTTAGAAAAATCTGGTTTACCAATTGCGGCGGCGATAAGCGGCGTCAACAGGCCTTTCACGAGTGCGGTCACGACCGCGCCGAAAGCCACGCCGACCACGATTCCAACAGCCATATCGACCACATTGCCGCGCATCAGGAATTGCTTGAAACCCTGTAGCATGATTAGGTAATGTCCTAATTTGAAATTCAGTGCGGCGCGCGCAATAGCACCGTAACCAAGAATTGACGGGCTTGCCCCGACGACCCGTGGTACGTGATTGTTCTTCCGACAACAATCGAATCGGATCGATTAGAGAACGTCACGTTATCTCCGACGCCGGGTCGGCAATTGGTTCTCGGTATTTCGCAAATATAACATTATGATGGCTTAAAGCTCTTCGTGTGCCATACTTGAGGTACGCCGAAGCGCTCAAGAACGGCAAGCCAGCTATCAATGCCGAGGGGGGAACTGCGGCCGCTGAGCGTACGCGATCGCGAGCAGACCGAGCGACACCGCGAAGGGGATCGGGGAAGGCGCCGGCGGCGCGCTCTGATGCTTGGTTATGGGCCTTCATGCTAGTCAACCTTATCCGCTGAACGATTGGAGGATGAAAATGCTACAGGGCTTCAAGAACTTCCTCATGCGCGGCGATGTCATTGTCGTCGCCGTCGGGCTGGTTGTGGCGCTGGCGTTCAGCAATCTCGTCAAGGCCTTCACCGACAATATCATCAACCCGCTGATAGCCTCGGCTCAGGGCGGCAATAAGAGTCCGGGGTTAGGCTGGCAGCTGATCAGCGGTGGCGGTAACGGTACGTACCTCAATCTCGGCGCATTCATCTCCGCGATTATTTACTTCATCATCTTCATGGCGGTCGTGTACTTCCTGATTGTCGCGCCCT
>JBOHWM010000609.1:0-17517 GCA_050736555.1 Binataceae bacterium (SeqCode) | reverse complement strand
AACCGGTGCAGCATCTGATGCTGCATGCGGGACCGCCGGGATACGCTTCGCTCGATTATTTTGCGATCGCTCCCCATGGCATGGCTTTTACCCATCTGGACGCGCTCTGCCACGTCTTTCGCGACGGCAAGATGTATAACGGCTTCAGCGATCGCGAAGTGGGACGTTTCGGCGCGCGCAAATGTTCGATCGACGTCACCCGCGACGGCGTCATGAGCCGCGGCGTGTTGCTCGATATCGCCAAAGTACGCAAGGTCGAATGGCTCGAATTGCGCGACGCTATCTTTCCCGAAGATCTCGAGGCGGCCGAAAAGCTCGGGCAGGTCCGGGTTGATGAAAGTGACGTTTTACTGATCCGCACCGGACGCCATCAGCGGCGCAAAGCTAAAGGACCGTGGGACCCGCGGCGCGAGGGCCTGGCTGGACTCGACGCCTCATGCCTGCCGTGGTTGCACGAACGTAAAATCGCGGTGCTCGGATGTGATGGCGTTAGCGACATCGTGCCCAGTCCGTACGGCGCTGATAACGCGCTGCCAATTCATATCGGCACGGTGGTGGTGATGGGTATCCATTTGATCGACAATGCCGATCTCGACGCGCTGGCGGCGGCCTGCGCGCGCCATCATCGCTACGAATTCCTGTTCGCGATGGCGCCGCTCATCCTGGAGCAGGGAACCGCCTCGCCGGTCAATCCGCTCGCGCTGTTTTAATTGGCCAATAAAAAGGAGACCAATATGGGACCGAGACTTTCACCTGAAGAAGTGAAGGGGCTGCTGGATCGGCTGAGTAATTGGGGCCGCTGGGGCAAGGACGATCAGCGCGGCGCGTTGAACTTCATTACCGAGAAAAAACGGGCGGCGGCGGCACGCCTGGTGCAAAGCGGCGAAGCGGTTTCGCTCGCGATGCCGTTGGCGACGGTGGCGGGGCCGGACAATCCCACTCCGGTGACGCATCTGATGACCCAGGTCGGCGCCGATTCTCATCATGAGTTCCTGCCTTACGCCGGAGACTACTTCGCCATCGCGCCCCATGGTCTGGCCAATACGCATCTCGACGCCCTTTGCCATGTGTTCTGGCAAGGCAAGATGTACAACGGCTTCGACGCCACCGAAGTCGGCTCACACGGAGCGCTCAAGTGCGCCATCGATGTCACCAGCGGCGGCGTGATCAGCCGCAGCGTGCTGCTCGACATTCCGAAAATCAAAAAGGTCGAATGGCTCGAGTTAGGCGACCGCATTTTTCCCGAAGATCTCGAAGCTGCCGAAAAGGATCATAAGGTCCGAGTCGAAGAAGGTGACGTGCTGCTGATCCGCACTGGCCGCGACCAGCGCCGTAAGCAAAAGGGCGGATGGGACGCGTTTCGCGAGGGGTTGGCCGGACTGGACGCCTCATGCCTGCCGTGGCTGCACGAGCGCCGCGTGGCCGTACTCGGCTCCGACGGCGCCAGCGACGTGGTGCCGAGCGGCTACAAAGAGCTGGCCATGCCAATCCACACCTGCGTGCTGGTGATGCTCGGTGTGCATCTGATCGACAACGCGGACCTCGAAGCGCTCGCATCCACGTGCGCGCGGCATAGCCGCTACGAATTCCAATTCACGATGGCGCCGTTGATCCTCAAGCGCGGCACCGCGTCGCCGGTCAACCCGCTCGCGCTCTTCTGACCAGACCGATAAACTGGAAAGACGACGTTTACCAATACCAAAAGCGGGAGCGAACGTGATGAGAGCAGAAGCGCTGGTGATCGATGCGGACGGGCACATCCTGGAACCACCTGATCTTTGGGAGAAATATCTCGAACCGAAATATCGCGAGCGCGCCATCCGTATCCGCGTCGGCGAAGATGGCTATGAATATCTGGAAGTGGATCAAAAGCGTGCGACGCTGACCCGGCAAGGCCAACTCGGCACTTTGGGCGGGATGGGCAAGCAAGTCGAAGAAGCGCGTCGCCGCCGTGAGGAATTCGTCAACGCCGGGCGCGCCGACGAATTGCGCTTTCAGAAATTCCGCCCTGAGGACACTTATCTTAAAGGCGCGGCCTTCGGCACGATGGATATGAAGGAACGCCTGCAATTGCTCGACAAAGAATACATGGCGAAATCCATCCTGTATCCGACCATCGGGCTGTTGTGGGAGTGCGAAACGGTCGATGCTGAAATTTCGACCGCATACTGCCGCGCTTACAATCGCTGGATCGCGGATTTCTGCCGCGATTCGGACGGACGCCTGATTCCAATTGCGCATCTATCGCTGGGTGCGCCTGAAGAGGCCGCGCGCGAGTTGGAACGTGCGATCAAGGATGGCTGCAAAGGTGCCTTCGTCGCACCTTTCACGATTTCACGCGTGCCTCACGGCGACCGTGCGCACGATCGCGTCTTCGCGGTTGCGGCCGAAGCCAATATCCCGCTGGCGGTACATCCGACTTTGGAACCGCCCTTGTGGGGTATCCATCATCGTTACGATCATTTCGGTTGGGCCGCCTGGTACTACGACATTTTCGCCGGTCATGGCGTGCAGCATGCGTTCGCGACATTTTTCCAGATGGGCGTGTTCGATCGCTTTCCCAATCTGAAGGTGGTGGTGCTCGAATCGGGCGCTGGTTGGATTGGCTATTTCCTTGATCGCGCCGACGCCGTTTTCAACGGCACGACGATTGCGCAAACGGTGCGCTTGAAGGAAAAGCCGTCATACTATTTTAAAGAACGATGCTTTATCTCAGCCGACCCGGACGAACGCACGATTGCCGGCTTGATGTCGCTGGTGGGCGAAAATAAATTCTTCTGGGCCAGCGATTACCCTCATCCCGACCATCCAGGAAATTATCTTGAGGAGCTGGCCGAGATGGTCAAACCGATGAGCGCCGCGGGCCGCCGGGGAATTCTCGGCGAGAATGTCGCCCGCGCCTACAATCTCATCTGAAGGCACGGCTTCGTAGCCACAGGCAAACGGGGCGCGGCCGTAGCTTCGCCCCGTTTTGCCGCTCGCATTCGCGTAATCGCCCGCCAGCTAGTGTCGTGCTCGTAAATAACCTACGCTTCTACGCGTTGTCATCGTGAGCCGGCGAGCCGCGTCGAAGAACTCGCGGTCGCCTTTTTTCGCGGCCGTGATGGTTCTGTGCTCGAAACAATCCGGACAAACCACGCGGCGATGGGCTGCCGCGAGATTCTTCACTGCGTTCGGGATGATAACCAAGTCAACGCCGCCGCCGGTTTTCGAGGGCCGCAAAAAACTCACAAATAGTCATGGGCTTGGGCCTGCCCACGCACCATGAAAATTGTGCTGCGGCTAGCGCAACTTATTTTCTGAGCAAACTCTCAGGATGACCTGTTGACCGCGTGAGAGTAGTTACAGGACACGACATTAGTGCGACGCGGTCCGCACTGTGATTGGCAACGCGAATGATACCGTAGTGGGCATTTTGCAGACCATATCGTTGCATTCCTGGAAGCTCAATTTACCCGTAAGCTGGTGTGTGCCTGCGGCTAGGTTGCGTTTCAACACCACCACGCCTGGCACTCTGAAGTCACCTTCATAAACGGGCAGCGTTTGGCCCAGCGTCTTGAACTCGACCGGTTTCGGCTTGGGAAAGCGCAGCGATTGAGCGGCGACGAGAGTCTTGTCGAAGGTGACCGTGGTGGGCTGATATTCCTGTGGCAAGGGGTGGCCGTAAATGTGCCAGCCGGGCGCGATTGCAAAGTCCACGGTGAGCGGGATACGCCGAGCGCCGCTGGCGGTTGCAATCGGCATCGTGATGGTCGCTCGCACGTCACCGGATTTAACTGCCACGACGGAAGCTTTGATCGCGGCTCCCGCCGCTGGGTGCAAGCTCAGGAACATTAGCGATGCGGCGGCGATCGCCGAGATTATCGTTGTGGCTCGACGCGTGAGATGATTCCGTTTCGTACTCATGCTCGGTTCAATACCAATCGGGATTACGTTGCTACCAGATTATCCGCGATCTCTATGGTTAAAAATACCATCCGCGCCTATCCACGTTACGATAACGCTGGTGCCGCCCACTTTGAAAGCCTGCCGTTAGTCAGATCAGAGCTTGGTTTTAATCCCTGGCAATTGATAGTACAAAAAACTTCATGACCTGCTCCAGGGTTGATTAGAGACGCGGCTCAAGCCACGTTTGGAAAAGAACCGAGGTATCTTGAAAATGACTGCCGAGCTTCATTTCAAATCCGCTTTCGATCTCGCCGCCATGATCCGCCGGCGTGAACTCAAAGTTAGTGAACTGATGGAGGCGACTATCGCGCGGATCGAGGCGCTCAATCCGAAATTCAACGCCTTTTGCGCATTGCGCGCCGACGAGGCGATGGCCGAAGCTCGCGCGCTCGACGAGCGAATCGCGCATGGTGAAGCGCCAGGAGCGCTGGCGGGCTTGCCCTTGGGAGTCAAGGACCTTGAAGGTGTCGCCGGAATGAAGACCACCTTTGGTTCCAAACCGTTTAAGGACAATCTCGCGCGTGAGGATTCAATCCAGGTGGCAAGGCTCAAAGCGGCGGGTGCCATCGTGATTGGCAAGACCAACACGCCCGAATTCGGCTTCACGCCTTTCACCAAAAATCTCTTGTATGGCGTCACTCGCAACCCCTGGAATGCGGAACGGACTTCGGGCGGTTCTTCAGGCGGAAGTTCGGCCGCGCTGGCTGCCGGGATGGTGCCGTTGACCACCGGCTCGGATTGGGGCGGCTCGATTCGCATCCCCGCCGCGCACACCGGCTGCGTCGGGCATAAGGCGACACAAGGACTGATTCCGGCCAGTCCGCGACTCGGTATGACCACGTGGGTGGACTTCGCGATGCTCGGGCCACTCACCCGTACCGTGCGCGACGCCGCCATCTATATGGACGCGGTGGTGGGTTATCATCCCGCGGACGCGTCCTCCCTGCCGCATCCGGGCATTTCGTATTCCGCGACACTCGAACAGTTGCCGAAAAAACTCCGCATCGCGTTCCATCCGGATTTCGGACACGTGGTGCAGCACGATTTGCTACGCGAAGTTGAGAAAGCCGTCTCCGCCTTTCACGAGATGGGTTACGAAATAACGGTGCTGAAGGATGAGGTGCCCGAGATCGCCGATGCCTGGCGCACCATCGGGGCCTTTCAGTCGCTCTCCAGCCTGGGCGGTTATATCGATCAATATCGCGAGGACTTCGGCCGTGCGTTCCTTGCCAACCTGGAAAATGCCAAAAGGATCACCTGGCGCGAATATGGCGAAGCTTACCGGGTTCGGACGCGATTCAACGAATGGGCGCGCGGGGTATTCGAACGTTTCGATCTGCTACTGACACCGACGGTGGCGGTTGAAGCTTACGCCGCGGGCGGGCCGCCGCCGAACAAAATCGACGGCCATCCCATTCACGACATCATGCACACCATCGTCTTCACCCATCCATTCAACATGAGCGGCCATCCCGCGGTGTCGGTCAGGGCGGGGTTTACCGATAGCGGACTGCCATGCGGGTTGCAGATAGTCGCCGACCGTCATCACGACCATCTGGTAATGCAAGCGGCCTACGCGTATGAGCAGGCGCGGCCGTGGAATAACCATTGGGCGCGCCTGTGAAGCGCCCGGCAACGATGTATGGTGTGGCCGTCCTTCCACCAGCGCCGGAACGCCCGCATTGACCTAAGACCCACGCGTGTCAATGCGTGATGGTGGAGCGGACGCTGCCTTCGGACGACGGCAGCTTACCGATACGCACCAACTCTTCGCGCAGGCTGGCGCGCGACAGCGGCTTGCACAGCACAGCCGAAGCGCCCAGTTCATAACTCTGCGCAATATCCTGGTCGTAAAGGGAACTGGTGATAACGAAAGCCGGCACCTTGCCACAGACCTCGTGCGCGCGCGCCGCGGAGAGCACGGCAAAGCCGCCATTATCGGGCAACCGCAAGTCGACCAGCAGCAGGTCAGGATGGTCGTACTCAGTGAACTGGCCGATTAAGCCAATCGCCTCGTCGGCATTTTCGGCGACGATCACTTCGCTGAGGTCACCAAGTAATTGCCGGATGACGGTCACCGCGATAAAGGTGTGCTCCGGATTATCCTCGACCAGAAATACCCGAATGCCAAACTCCGGCTGGAATTCATCGCTCTCATCCATGATGCCCCCTTACCACACGCGCCAGTATACAGATTCGCTCCGGCTTTTGAATTGGCCTGCCTTGGACCGGAGCGACTTGTCCGCTTCGGTTATTTCGCATGCATCGTAGGAGCACTTACTCAATTGCCGTGCCAGCGGTTGGCAAGCTATATTCTCGTGTTCGGGCGGCGAAATCGATCAGTCATGTACCGGCGTGGATGAACTCTTGAGACCACTTGGGGCAAAACAAACGCCGCCTAAGCTGATTGCACTACCGTCCAAAGCGACAGAGCCTCTGCCAATAAAGTGCGCACCTGAGTGGGAGGTGGCTGACTTTGTGGCGGGTGAGCAGTTTTTCGCTACACTCAATGCGCCAAACTGGTGGATAGGCCCGCGACTGGCGCGGGGCCGCATTAATCTTTCATCCAGTTTTTAATCACGGCAGGAGGATCTTCATCGGTGGGCTTGTTTTCCCGGATAACTGAGTCGAACTGGTTTAATCACCCGCTCCTCAAGAAGTACACCGCCCTCGTTCACGAAGACTTGTCCGCGACTTACACGCGCGACATTCAAAAGTGGCTGGTCGTCGCGCCCATGATCGGCATTATCACGGGCCTGCTCACCACCGTCATCACCCTGCTGATTCTCACCACTATCTGGGGTTGGATGCTGCCGTACTACCTGCATCATCATTGGGCGATCGTGCCCGGCTTGGTGGTGGGCTTCTTTCTAACCGGCTTGATCATGCAATTCCGCACGCCGGATCCGGACGAGCATTCCACCGAAGAAATCATCAAGTCCTACCATGACCATCAGGGCTACGTGAATACGCGCCCGTTTTTCTGGAAGCTGCTCGCCGCCACCACCACGGTCGGCTCGGGTGGCAGTGCGGCTTTGGAAGGACCGAGTATCTACGGTGGCGGCGCGATTGGCTCGTGGTTGTGGGGGCGCCTGCAGCCACATTTCAGGTTGGAAACACGCGACCGCCGGCTGATGCTGATAAGCGGGGCGGCGGCGGGAATGGCGGCGGTGTTCCGGGCGCCGCTGACGGGCCTGATTTTCGCGCTGGAAATGCCCTACAAGGACGACATGGCGCACGAGGCCTTGCTGCCCTCGTTCATCGCCTCGGTGATAGCCTACGCCACTCTCGCCTCGATCGTTGGCTCGCAGCCGTTGTTCGGTTTCGTTGGCAGCGCCACCTTTAGACCTATCGACCTTGCCTGGTCGGCGGTCCTGGGGCTCGGGACTGGCGTGGTGGCGATGATCTTCGCCAATGGCTTCCGCCGTTTCCGTGTATTTTCAGTCAACGCTAGGATACCGCACACGGCCAAACTGGTGATTGGCGGAATCCTCACCGCCGCCTGCGGCTTGGCCTTCATCAGCATCTATCCCGGCGACCTGATTCCAATCGGCCCCAATTACGAAGCGGCGAGGCACATCCTGACGCGCTCGTATCCTTCGGGCGAAATGGTGGTGTTCGCGGTTCTCAAGCTATTTGCCACCATGTTTTCGCTCGGCACGGGCGGCGTCAGCGCGATGTTTGTGCCGCTCTTCCTCGCCGGAGGAGGGTTGGGCAGCGCCTTCGCACACTCGGTAGTCCATTCTCCGACATTTGATCTTTACGCGGCGGTGGGAATGGCGTCGTTTATCGCGGCGGGATACAAGACGCCGCTTGCGGCGGTCATCTTCGTGGCGGAGACCACCGGTGGCCACTTTTATTTGATTCCGACACTAATCGGCGCCGCTTGTGCTTACGCCATCTCGGGCGAGGCTTCGGTGTCCGGCGATCAGCATCTGAGCCAAACCATTGAAGTGCGCAAATTGTCTCGAGTGACGGTCGAGGCGGTGATGCAGCGCAAAGTCGATTCCATCGACGCTGACGCGAACCTGCGCTCGTTCGCGGATAAGATCACCGCGCATCATCAGCACGCGGTCTTTCCGGTCTACGACAACGGCAAGCCCAGTGGCATAATTTCGGTTTGGACCCTGGCCGGTGTGCCACCGGAGAAATGGGACACCACCCGCGTGCGCGAGGTCGCCGACCACAATGTGCATCGCGTTTCCATCAATTGTGATCTAAATGAAGCGCGGCGCCTTTTGACGCGCGAGGGCGCCCATCAGGTGCTGATGGTTGTTGGGAATGGCGAGCTTAAGGGAATTGTGACCGAGACCGACATTCTGCGCGCGGTGAATTCGCTCAACGCGGGTGAAATCCAGCCCGCCGGGAATGTCGCCGATTACAAAGACACCGCAATGAGCTAGGTAATCTCCGCACCAGTATGGCTGTCGTTGTGAGAGTTTGCTCGGAAAATAATGTCGTTCCGAGATTCCTATTCACGTTATCGCGACCTACCAGCAGCCAACCCCAGATGATAGCGATCAGCCATTTTCATGGTGCGAGGACGGACCGCGGGGCCATGATGATTTGTGAATGTTTGAAGGCTCTCGAACACCGATTGCCGCGCTGACTCGATTGTCATCCTGAACGAAGTGAAGGGTCTCACACGGCATTCTTGGGCCGCTGATTTGCCCGGATTGTTTCAAGGAAAGAACCATCACGGCCGCGAAAAACGGCGGCAGTGAGATCCCTCACTTCATTCAGGATGACGATTTGCTCAGTGGCTCCAAAAAATTCAGGAGCTCTTGCCGCGGTTCCGTATCTCGCAGCTAAAATCGCGCCTTGGGTACCGGCAATCCCGGTATCTCCGCGCGCGTGCGAAAAACCGTGCCCTTCAAATCACGGTTATCGCTGTTGTTGGCCGTGACGACGTACAGGTCTTGCATGTCGGGTCCGCCGAAAGCGACGCTCGTCACGGTTTTGGCCGGTACCTTGACGCGCCGATCAAGCGTCGCGTCAGGCTTGAACCGCACGACTTCGCCCGGACCCGCGACCACCGCGACCCACACGCCGCCTTCGACATCGACCGTCATGCCGTCCGGCATGCCGTCAGGGATGCGGGCGAACAACTGCCGATCACCCACGCTCCGGTCGGGGCGAACCGGATAAGCCCAGACGGCACGAGTGGTGGAATCACAGTGATAGAGCAGCTTGCGGTTCGGGCTGAAGCCGAGGCCGTTGGTCACCTCGATTCCCTCCCACAGTTTGGTAATTGTGCCGGGCGGATCGACGCGGAACAGTGAGCCCGGTGGCGGCGTACTCTTGAAATCGAACTGGTTGATATCGCAGCCGAAGCTGCCGGTCCAAACGCTCCCATCGTCATCGACGGTCAGATCATTGAGGCCGAAGAGCGGCTTGCCCTCCCATTGAGCGAAGATGTCGCGGACCCTGCCACTGCCCTCGTCCCAATGGCTGAGCGTGCCGCCAGTAACCAGCAACCCGCCGCTTTGATTCAAGGCGATGCCGCCCACCGATTTGCGGCCCGGAATCAATGTTTCGATCTTACCGTCGGGAGTGCGCCGGAATACGCCGCCGCCGCGCAGGTCGCTGTAATAAAGGCGATTCTTCTCGTCGGTCCGCGGACCCTCGAGCAGCCCGTAACCAGTCGCTAACGTTTCGAACTCCATCGTCAGCCTCTCTTGCGCTTTTGCGCATCCGGGGGTCCGCGGATCGTTGCCCGTTGATCAAATCAGGCGCACAGCACCTGGTTCGCGTGCATCGTATCCATGTACTCTTTGACTTCCTGGATCTTGCTGTTACGCACCACAAACAGGAAATGATATTTGTTGTTGTAGGTGCGGCCGTTCTTCAATTTGGCCATCGATTCGGCTTCCACGGCGACGCGATCACCTTCCGCGGTCACGCCCGATGGAGTGAGCTTGAGCGCGCCGTCGAGCTGCGAACCGAGCCCCGCGATCAGCTCGCCGAATTGTGCCTTGGTCTTGGTGCCGGAGAGCGGGAAATTGCCGGCTACCCACCACGTGGCGGAATCAGCCAGTGCTCCCATCACAGCGTCGGCTTTGCCCGCATTCATGTTTTCGAACAACCCCATGACGATTCTTTTGTTGTCTTCGGCGCTCACGAGTAACCTCCTATTGCTGACCAATCCAGTATTGGCAACCCGCTACTACTTTCCATAACTGATTTGTCAAACCGAACAGTTGCTATATTCAGTGGCTGTTTCATTTGCGGCCAAATGATGACGGCAGCTAACCCTGTTCGAGCCAGCCATCAGGGACCGGATTAACGCCATGCTTGGCAAAAATGTCGTCGATCCGCTTCATATCGGCGTCCGAAATCGACCAGCCCAACGCGCCGATATTGTCATTCACCTCGCGCTCATTGCGGCATCCGACCAGCGCGACGCTGATAACCGGATTCGAGGTCGTCCACCGCAGCGCCAACTGGGGCAGGCTCTTGCCGTAACCTTGCGCGATACCCTTGAGCTCCTCGACCACGCGCAAGTTTTTGAGAAAATAATTCGGACCGAACAGATGCTGGAACAAATTGATCGAACCCATCCGTCCCTGCTTGGCGCGCCAATCGTCGGAATCGAAGTTCATTTCCTCGCCGAAGGTCCCGGTGAGCATGCCGTAGGCCAGTGAGCCATAAGCCATCACACCGATCTCATGCTCGTGGCAATAGGGAAAGATCTCCGACTGCATGCGCCGGTCGAACATGTTCCAGCAATATTGCGCCACGTCGATGCGTCGGGTGCTCACGCTGGCTTCAATCTGGCTGAGCCGGAAATTTGAAACCCCGATAGCGCGAGCCTTGCCTTGCCGCACGATCTCGTCGAGCGCGCGCATGGTTTCTTCGAACGGCGTGTTCACGTCCGGCCAATGCACCATGTAAACGTCAACGTGGTCGGTCTTCAGATTGGCGAGGCTCTTTTCGATCGACGCCATGGCGCGATTGCGGCTGCTATCGCGGAAATTCGGCGCGTCCCTGTAGCCCACACCGAACTTGGTCGTGATCACGGCTTCGTTGCGCCGCGTTCCCAGCGCCTTGGCCAATGAACGTTCCGACGATCCGAAACCATAGGCCTCGGCGGTATCGAAACAATTGATGCCCGCATCCAGTGCGCGGTGGACCGCCTTGATGAAGTCGGATTCCTCGATGCTGCCGTAGCCGCCGCCGATTTCCCAGCAGCCGATGCCGATTGCGGAAATCTGGATTCCGGTTCCGCCGAATGGACGATATTCCATTTGTCGCGCTCCAGTTGGGTCTAAGATGTCCTTACGATACGCTTGCTCGCGTCCGGTGGAAGAGAACCGTTGTTGCCCGGGCTTCGCCGCGTGCACCCGCTCGTCTCCCTTCGGAATCTCCCAAAGCCAACCCCAACTTGCAAGCCTCGGGCGTCACCAGCCGTTGCCTTGCCGGGGCACGATGTGAAAGCGGCTTTTTCCTTAAGACTTACCGCCGCGCACTTGCCCTTTGCCCCCAGACGGCGTTAGTGATGCCTCGGTACGGCATGCGGGTCGCCTGTACAACCCGCGCGTCGTCATTCCGAAACCGAGCGGCGCAGTACCGGAACGGTCGGCCACATCCTACATCCTTATGCACCCGAGCGTCGAAAAGGAGCAAACGCATGACGGAAGCATCATCTGGCCCGCGAAAGAGCCCGCGTGGTCTTCCAAAACTATTCGAGATTACGGAGAAAGTGCTGTACGGCGACGTATGGGAACGCCCAGGCTTGTCCAAACGCGATCGCAGCTTGATAACCGTTGCCTCGTTGATCGCGATGGCCCGTGGCGAGCAACTTCGAGGCCATCTCGTGCGCGCACTTCCATCTGCAAGAGCGCGAGCTTGCGTTCGTCACCGGCCGTCACATGCGTTACAAAGAGATCGGCCACGGCTTCGAGGTTGAGGACGTTGTTGACCTGGTGCGCCTCAACTTCAAAGGCCACCTTGAACTGGAGAAGCTGATGGCGTGGTGCGTAGTTCAGAACCGCATCGGTAATTCCACCCTGGCCGTGATCGCAATTGCGATAGTGGTGATGGCGGCCGGATGCGCAATTCGCCAGCCGCCACTTCAAACGGGTGCTGCGATGCCGGCGCGTCCGCTGCCGTTTACCGGGCATCTGCGGAACGGCAATCCAAAACAGGTGCCACCAGCGGTGGCGATGTCACTCGTGCCGGATTCGCCCGTGACATTTCTATATCGCGAGGAGCTGACACATGACGAGTATCACACCCCGATGATCGTCTCGGCCCTCGATCCGGTTACTCTATTCGGCGCTCCACTCGGCGATTTTGGCGTCACCGCGTTCGCGTCCCTGTCGATTCTCGACGGCGACCGCGTGCTCGCCGATTACACCGCAAAGGCGTACGTCACCAGGTCTTATTCGCTCTATTCGCAACCGACTCATCGTGCGTTGGAACAAGCGGCGCGCGTCGCCGTGCGGGAGAAGATTGACCGCAAGCTTTACCGCAACGAGGATCGTATCGCACAGGCTATCGCGCGCGGCGACGCCGCGGTTTCGAACGTCAGATAGGGCGTCCCGTGTGGAATAGAGGCGACTCCGGCATCGTGATGCAATGGCGCCGCTTTTTGCCGCTTCCATTCTATGTTGCGGCCGCGATCTTTTGCGGATGTGCGGTGCAAGGCGCGCCATTTGAAAAAGCTTATGCGCCGCCTGCGCATGCGGCTATTTATGTGTATCGGCCGTATAGTTACGCGGGTTCCCTGCTGCGGCCGGCCGTGACGTGCGGTGACGATACCACTCGTATCGGACCGGGCGGTTATCATGCCTTTATCGAACCGGTCGGCGACATAATTTGCCGCGTGCAAGGAGGCGAAAGCGCCGACGAGGTCGAGCTGTTGGCCACGCCCCGCGTCTATTACATTCGGGAACGAATCGGCTGGGGCTTGATGACCGGCCATCCGCAACTCGATCCAATCGATACAGACAAGGCACAGACCGAAATCCAGCGCTGCTGCGTCGCGCCGCGTTAGCGCCTGTTTCGACAGGAAATCTGGCTTGATCAGGATTGCGCACTGGATTTTTCCTGCGATGCATTTTGCACCGCGTTGGCTGGAGTTGGACGGCGTGTTCTTTGCTGGCTCAAGCGCCGCAAGGCGCGGCGACCCTCGCCGCGTGTCCAGAAGACATAAGAGCATCCCGCAGCCAACAATTGGGAAGGCGCGCTCAGCGCCGCTTTTCCGCCCGCGATAATGATCAAGTCGGCTGCTTCGTTCTTGAGTGAGCGCACCAATTCGACGGCGCCCTTCATGTGGTCCGGCATCGTACACGAGATGCACAGGACGTCTGGCGTGAAGCGCCGAATGAAGCTGCGAACCTCCTCGGCCGACTTGTTTTCACCGAGAAAAGTTGTCGCCGCGCCATCCTGGCGCAACCCCACCAGCAGCATCAGCAGCCCGATGCTATGCAGCTCGCCCGGCACGCAGGCGCCCAGCACACGCAGCCACGGCGGGCCTTGCGGCTTTTCGAACCTATCGCCCAACTCGAGAATCAGATCGCGAGTGGCGTCAATAATGAATTCCTGGTTCTCCTGGCTGATATGATTTTGCGCCCGTTCTTCACCCATCGCCGCTAGCGCCGGAATAATCATGTCATCGAGGGTCGGTTCGAAACCATGCTCGTCGCAGTAACGAACCGCCAGGTTGCGAGCGCCGGGCAAATCAAGTTCGAGCAGCTTGCGGAAATACTCGTCATAGCTGCCACGGCTGTTCTCCGCACCCAGCAGTACCGACAAAAAGCCGAGTGGTGGAATATAGTCGCCGGCCACTTTGAGGCAGGTCGTAAGTGGCGTCGCGATCAACAATCCGGCAACGCCCCACAGCCACGCCCAATACATCGCGGAGATGAGGAGTGCGGCGGGTGACAGACCCACGCCACGGCCGATCAGGATTGGCTCAAGCAGTTGAGCCGAAAACTGGTCGAGTGCCACAAACGATCCCAGCACTTCGAACACTTTGCCCCATCCCGGAAACACGGCGAAGGCCACCATGGCGGGCAGAATCGCCGAAGCGATTGCACCCACATACGGTATGAACCGGAGCAAAAAGGCGATCGCTCCCCAGAATACCGGGTTCGGCAGGCCGATTAGCCACATGATCCCCGCGATGGCGATGCCGAAGCCGAGATTGAAGAGCGAGAACAACAGCAAATAATGGCCAACGGTATCGCCGGCCGTATCCATCGCTTGCGCGGCGATCGTAATATTCGCGCGCGCGGCAAGTCTGACGAAGCGATCACGGAAATCGTGCCGGGCGTACAGCAGAAAAAACAGCAGCACAATCACCAGCAGGCTTTCGCCCATCGCGGTCAGCACCGAACTGGCCGGCCGCAACACGTCGGAGAGCATCGAACTGGACTGACGCTCCTCGGCCGGCTTGCTGCCGCTCGTGCTGCTGGGATTTGAGCGGCCGAGTTGCTGCTCGACATCCGAGATGCCCTGCTCAATATGTTGCAGCCATGACGGCGTGCTCTTTTCGAGTGAGCTAAGCTTGTGTGCGATATTGTTCGAGTAGCCGGAGACTTCCACGGCCACCGAAGTCAACTCGACAGTAAGAAAATAGACGATCGCACCGAGCGCCGCGATCGCGGCCAGCACCACTACGGCGGCACTGAGGAAACGTCCCAGGTAGCGCTCCAGCCGGCCCGCGATCGGGCTGAAAATAACCGCCAGCACCGTCGCCATTGCGAGCGGCAACAATATGTCTTTGGCCAGATACAGAACCGCGGTCGCGATAATGATCCCGATGATCGACCGCGTCGCATGACCCATCCCCAGTTCTTCATTATTGTCCGGCGGCGCGGGCGCCTTCGCTTGCTCCTTCATCACGAGGCCGAAATCGTGGCGGGATTAATCGCGGCGCCATCACGCGGAGTCAGGCTTGAGACCATTGCGGGATCTGAACGAAACCGCGGCGACCGCTCACCGCATGGAAGTGGCGCAAACATAATTTAGGCTGTTATCAGTTCGTGTCGGTCGCGAATAACTCCTGTCGCAACCATTCAACCCATGTGCCATCGATTATGTCACGCTAAACCGAGCTTTCGATAGCTCGGAAATTTCAGACAAATAAGGCCAAATTCCCGATTTCCGCCCTCGTTCAAATGCCACAGAGCGTACGTCCCGGCGCGTGTCATGAAGTACGCGCCAGTAAATTGGCCAACGCATCACAGCAGCGGTTGGATCAGGCGCGCCGCGTCCTCGTGGATCCGCTCGTGCCATGGCCGATCGCGCCATTTTTCAGGATCTATGCGGACGGAGTTTTCCAAGTCGTTGGCGTACATCACGTTCATTTCACTGGCGAACGCGTAGCTTAAGACCACGACGTTGAGTTCGTTGTCGCGGGCGAGACTCCACCAGTCGAGATTCGAGGTGCCCACGGTCGACCAAACGCGATCGATCGTTGCGGTCTTTTCGTGCAGCATATCGCCACGCCATTGATAAATCTTCACTCCCGCGTTCATCAGCGACGCATAGTGCGAGCGCGACGCGGCCGACACGGTCGGATGATCGCTGCGGCCCGGAAGCAGCAGGCGGACGTCGACACCACGCCGGGCGGCCCGCTCCAATGCCTTGATCATCTTATGATTGGGCGCGAAATAAGCATCAGTGATGTATATATTTGTTTCAGCATTGTTGATTGCCGACATCAGCGTGACATAAAGCACGCTGGATTGTTCGGGCACACTGCCAATCACACGTGCAATATCGTCGCCCTCGCGAAAGAGCGGGGGAAAGTAGTCGCTGGCGGGCAGCGGCGCCGGCGTCTGGCTGCGCCACGAACCGAAGAACAGATGCTGCAGGCTCGCCACCGCGGGACCACGAATTGCCACATCGGTGTCACGCCAATAGTCGAGAACCTTTCCCGGGGTTAGTGGTCCGGCGCAAATGCCTTTGCAGTACACATTTGAGATGTTGATGCCGCCAGTAAAAGCCACTTTCCCATCGACCACCAGCAGTTTGCGATGATCGCGATGTTCCGGCGACCAACCTCTCTTGAGTAACAGGATCTGGCGCGATATCGGCGACAATGGATTGAAGGCCACTACCCTCATTCCGGCCGATCGCAGGCGCTCGAAAAAAGCATCGGCCGTGAAGAATGAGCCGGCACTATCGTAAATGACGTTGACTATGACACCGCGGCCTAGCGCGGCGATCAGTGCGTCAGCGAAGCGCTGGCCGATAGAGTCGTCCGAGAATATGTAAGTTTCGAAGTTGATGTTGTGTTTGGCGTTGTTGATCGCATCCAGCATCGCCTTGAAAGTCGCCGGCCCGTTCTCCAAAAGCGTGACCTTATTGCCGAGAATCAAGGGACTGCCGCTAATCGCCTGCTCGAACGCCAGATGACGACCGAGCATGTCCGTACGCACATGCTGTTGGCGTTTGAGCTCGGCCAGTATCCTCTGGCCTTGTTGATAAGTAAGCGGTCCCTGTGCGCCGACAAATCGCGGCGAGATGCGGTAAAGAATCCGGGAAGCGGTCAAACGGTTGGCATTGGGCAAACTACCGCATCCGCTCAAAACGGCGGCGAACAGAACTAGGGTCAGCCACACACCGTCCGGCACGAACCGAAATAATTTTGGTACGCGCCTGAAAAAGCTCCTATGTCCGCACTCCAGCCGCTCCGAATTCATCGGCCGGACGCGACCGTATACGAACTCAAATTGCTGGAAAGACGGCTGGGCATATTGTGACGATTGATGCGGCGGATTACCGGCAGGTCATACTTCGGTCGCCGACGCTAGTGGCTCATCACCTGCCCCGTGCATCATCCAACGGAAGAAAATCAGAGTGATCACACCGAGGATGTAAAAGCCGTCTCCGACCCACATCAGTAGGCCTCCTATCGGCTGGGTCTTCCAGCGCGGGGATCCCTCATGGATGGATCTCTTCCGCATAAAATGTATACAGGATCGAACGCGACGGCGTTATCGGTGCGCTAATCACCCTCTATCGGAATAGTCAGCGAAAATAAATAGAGCATCTGTACTGGATATGACAGGCGTGGAAATTCCGGCAGTGGACTTAATATCGGCCACCGCAATCGGCCACCACAATAGCGGGCCGACAACCAATAATGGCACTCGGATGCCGTAATAGAACTGACGTACGTGACATACGCGGTTACAAATCGCGGGAAAGTGAAATTGAAGCGAAGAAACTCGCAAAAATCAGTACGGTGAGGAAAGAATGCGTGATGCACTGCCATATGGGCGCAACGAAGCGGTTTGCCAACAGCGGACGCAGCATCCAATCCGGCGTAACCAGCAATAGCAACGGTGCGACTAACCGGCTCCCGATTGCCACCACGCGCGCATCAATCGTCAGCCCTGGAAGCGCGCCAGCGCGGCGTGGCGGCACCATGAATAGGCCGCCTGCGACGGTGACGGCCCAGAGCAGCGACTCAAGTGTCGTGAGTCGCGCCTCCGATATTCAATCATCCCACGCGCGTGCTCAAAAAGGACGCGAATGATGCTCTAGCGAAGCGGATGCGGAGCGAGCAGGCGAGTCTGCGAGCTGCGTCCAAGATTGGTCGTGCGAAGGCGA